>JBAZRZ010000009.1:0-44569 GCA_041662685.1 Methanoregula sp. | reverse complement strand
TCATCAGTCTACATGAACAAAATCAATTTCAACAAAGACCGAAAATATATCAAAAGCGGACAAAAACTCTGTCAACAAAACGGACATTAATTGTGGCACGCGACACCTATTCATCATCCTCAAGATTCTGTCTGCCTGTCTTGTCCCGGTCCAGCAGGGAAGGGTCGATGTGCCATTCGCTCCTGCGCAGCAGCCCGTGCAGGGTGCTCGCCTCACGGATGGTCAGGTTCGTCCGCCCGAGAACCCGCCGGATGAGTATCATCGTATTCTCCCGCTTGAACTTCGGGTGACGGATCTCGTCTAAGTACCGGTCGATATGCTGGTACAGGTGCGCCATATCATTGGGCGGGCAGAGGGCAAAGCTGGGCAGCGGCATGTTTGCAAGTTCATAGCAGACGACGCCCACTGCATGCGAGAGATTGAGGATCGGGTACTCCTCCGCAGTCGGTATCGCGCAGATCATATCGCTGCGCTTCACCTCTTCGTTATTGAGCCCCCAGTTCTCCCGGCCGAACAGGATCGAGATGCGCCCTTCTGTATCCTTTATCCGCTCACGGGTCTCTTTGGGGGAATAAAACGGCATCCGCATAGCGCGGCAGACCGATTTACTCACGGTGCCAGTGGCGGCAATGACAATGTTGCTCCGGGCAAACATATCTTCAATCGTGCAGACTTCTGCGTTGTGGAGCACGTCCCAGGCATGGGAGGCTCGTGCGTCCGCTTCGTTGCCCAGCTTGCAGGGATTGATGAGCACGAGCCGGTGAAACCCGAAGTTCTTCATCACCCGTGCGGCAAAACCCACGTTGCCCTCATATATGGGCTCGACAAGGACGATATCAATCTCGGGCATAAAAAAATTACTGGATGGCATCTACGGTGGCTTTCAACACCGCTGCACCCTGATCGTAGACTACATTGCCGACAACAATGGTATCTGCGTGTTTGCTCATCTGGGCAGCCTTCTCGGCAGAGTTGATTCCGCCACCGTAGTAGAGAATTGAATTATGGATAGCTTCTGATGCCGCTTTTACCACATTCGGATCGCCGAACGTCCCGCTGTACTCAAGGTACACAATCGGAAAATGGAAATAGTGGTCAGCGACAGCCGCGTAGGCTGCAACTTCCTCCGGTTTAAGATCGCAGACCGCTTTTGTAACTTTCCCTACTGAGGAGTTCGGGTTGAGCACGATGTAGGCCTCGGGGACCAGATACTCCCATGGAATCTTTCCCTGCTGCTGCTGCACCCAGAGCCGGTGTTTGCCCACAATCCACTGTACATCCGTTGAATTCAGCACGCTGGGAATAAAAACATAATCGATTCCCTGCACGAGTACCGCCTCAGGCCCTGCCGGCTCCATAACGAGCGGCAGATCATAAGCCTTAACCAGTTTTTGCAGAGCGGCAAGGTTCTCCTTTGTTACGTTCAGCGTCCCCGAGAGCATGAGGGCATCGGTGCCGCTTGCAGCAATCGCATCAATATCCCCGGGGTTCAACTGCTTGTCAGGATCGAGTTTGGTCACATGCACCCAGTCTTTCCACTTCATCACAATCACAATTACGTGTGTTCTGCTTCCCCATAAACAGAATGGAATTTTTTTGATGGCGGGCATTAGGTAATATTCAATACCTGCATGTCTTATGGCACAGAACATACAGTTTTTTTTTCAAGAGTTTTCCATTCGTAACCGTATAACATTTAATCGTCCAACTAAAAATGGGACACATACCTCACGATTCATATGAAACTCCAGCAAAAAGCAGCCCTCATCTTTATTGCCCTCTTGATTATCCTCATGACGCTGGTCAGTGTTTTTTCCTCTATCGTCATACTTTCCAGTTACACCGATCTTGAGCAGCAGTACACGGTAAAAGATCTTCAGCAGGCGGTGACGAGAATCGATGATGAAACCACGACCCTGTCAACCATTGTCTCGGACTGGGGGCCATGGGATGACACTTATAACTTTGTGAAAGGAACCAAACCCGATTTCATTCAAGTCAACCTTCCTCCAGATACTTTCGATAATCTCAGGTTAAACGTGGGTATTATCACTTACCGTAATGGGGACATCGTCTATTCCGGTGCGTATAATTTCAGCAGCAAGACGATGGTTCCTGTTCCGGATGATCTTGTGGCTCAGCTCGATCAAAAAACCCTCTTATGGACCTTTCGGCTCCCCTGAGGGCAACCCATGGTCTCATACTGCTTGTGGATAAGCCCATGATCATAGCTTCCCGACCCATTGTCAGAACAGATTTTTCCTGAGAGCCTGATGGTGTTATGATTATGGACTTGTTACGCAGCCTCCAAAAATTAAATCCTGGAGATGGTTGGATAACCCAGACGCTTGATCGGAATACTATCGCGGGTTACGCACTTCTTGAGGATATCTATGGCAGGAATGCCCTGTTCATCGGGATTAGTGATCCCCGCAGCATCTACCAGTAGGGTTCATCGACGACGTTTCGGTTCATCGGGATTATCCTTATTTCCGGGCTTGTGTTTGGTCTGTTTGTGATGTTCCTGCTGGACCGGCTCGTTCTTTCCCGGCTGGGGACACGGGTCATGCAGGTGCATGGTATCGGGACCAAAACCCACGAATTAGATCGGTTGGAAATCAATGGTGAGGGTGAGTTCTCGGATCTTGCCCGGAAAATTAACCGAATGCTGGATACGCTCGAGAAAACCCGACAAAAAGTTCAGGGAAGTGAGGCACGGTTCCGGGAACTTACGGAGCTGTTGCCACTGATTATTTTGAGATGGACACAATCTGGAATCTTACCTACGTGAATAAGGCGGGCGCTGAATTATTCGGAGTTACCGAGCCAAAGATTGCTCATGGGATTAATATCAGGCATTTTTTATCTCCTGACAATATCGAACAGATGCAGCGCGGACTTTCTGTCGTGATGTCAGGTGCCAAATCTCCTGGAGAGATCTACTCATTAAAACAACTCGACGGTAACCTGATGCGGGCTATTGTGTATACCTCACTCATTCACCGGGAAGGCAGAGTGATAGGGTTCCGGGGTGTTGTTCTTGATATATCAGAACGCATCCGGCTTGAGGAAGCGCTCACCGAGAGCGAGGAATATCTCCAGTCCCTGATATGGTCAATCCGTGCTGGTATCTTTGTCATTGATGCAAAAACCCATACGATCATTGATGTAAACCCGGCGGCTCTTGACATGATGGGCACCACAAAAGATGTCGTTATCAATCATCTATGCCACAACGTTATTTGCCCGGTAGAAGTGGGAAAGTGTCCGATCACCGATCTGAACCAGACGATGGATAATGCGGAGCGTACCCTTCTGACACCTGACGGCAGGGAGATTTCGATCATAAAATATGTGGTTCCAGTGATGCTTCATGGCAAACCCTGCCTTCTTGAAACGTTTATCGATAACAGCTACCGGAAACAGATCGAACTGAATCTGGCAGAGAGCGAGGAAAAATACCGGGCTCTTACGGAAAACACTCCTGACATCCTCTTCTCCACAGATATGGCCGGGATTATCACCTATGTCTCCCCGGCGGTCAATAAATATGGTTTCCTTGTCGAAGAGGTAACCGGAAAAACCCTTCGTATGCTCATCCATCCCGCAGATATTGATCCGGTAGAAAGCAATTTATCACGTGAACTAGAAAAATGTGCCCAGTTCGTTTCCCAGTTCAGGATCCTGGACAAATGGGGCACCACCTACTGGTTTGAGGAGAAAAGTTTCCTGCGACTTGATATATCAGGAAAGCCGGTTGGGATTTACGGGATCCTGCGGGATGTCACGGAACGAAAACGTGTTGAAGATGCGATCGATATCGCCAATAAAAAACTGAACCTGATGAACCAGATCACCCGGCATGATATCCTCAATTCGATCACCGGGTTACTCGGGTGCGTGGATACGGCAAAAGCCACAACCTCTCCAGAAGAAAATGAGGAACTGCTCAATGATATTAGTGATCTTACCCGGGTTATCCAGCGCCATATCACTTTCACCCGGGAGTACCAGGAAGTTGGCGTTCATCTGCCCCAATGGCAGCATATCAATGATCTTCTCAATACAGTATTGCAGAATTTTGAAAAAACCGGCATTATCTTTTCTTCAGAACTCGAAAAGATGGAGATCTATGCGGATCCTTTACTGGAAAAAGTGTTTTACAACCTTGTGGAAAACGCAATCCGGTATGGAGTAACTCTGACGACTATCTCGATATATCCTTGCATTTCAGATAAGGGTCTCTCGCTTGTTTTTGAGGATGATGGTGTTGGGGTTGATGTCGGGCAAAAACGCGAGATCTTTAAACGGGGTGTGGGAAAGAATACCGGCATGGGCCTGTTCCTGACCGCAGAAATTCTGGCAATAACCGGAATAACCATTGAAGAGAACGGGATTTTTAAGAAAGGGGCCCGGTTCGAGATCCGTATCCCGAACGGGACGTGGCGGTTTCCCCGGGATTAAATGGCGGTAAGCATATCAGACAGATGCTCTCTTAATCATATATTTGACGTGGGACTTAATGTCCGGAGAAAAGATCCTAATTGTCGAAGATGATGATATCATTGCCAAGGTTGCGGACTGGCGGTTAAAGAACCTTGGCTATACCGTCTGCGGCCGGGCTACCTATGCTGCGGAAGCCTTGGAACTGGTCGTAAAGCACACGCCCGATCTCGTCCTCATGGACATTAACATACGGGGTGATATCGATGGCATCGAGACGGCTAAAATGATAAAAAAAGGGTATAATATACCCGTTGTCTATGTTACCTCCCACTCGGATGGGGCCACACTTGAGCGGGCGAAAGCGACAAAACCCGATGGATTCATTATCAAACCCTTTGAGGATAATGATCTTCGCGTTGCCATTGGACTTGCTTTAAAAAAATAGGTGTTATTATCAGATCTGGATAATAGCCGTATCCTTCTTTTTCTGGATCGCTGCCTGGAATTCCTTGATCTTCCCTAACGCAATACCTGATTTGTTGGCAACGGTTTCTGCATCTGCCAAAAGCAGGGCTGTAGTATTGGGAATTCCTGCAAGGGAGAGTTTCTCTATCGTGGCATCAGTGATCCCTCGGATAGCGTGCAATTCCTTTTTACCTTTTTGTGATTTTGCTTTCGGTATTTTTTGTGCCACAGGTTTGTTTAACGCTGTGCAGACCAGATCCACATGGCGTTGCACCGTGGCGGGTGACACACCCGCGAGTTTACTTAAGGCTTCAGGAGTGCGTTCACAGAACTGCTCCGGTTTTATTATTCCCGCTGCAAGGTATTTTTTTAAGCTGACCGCAGGAATGCCAATCTCCTTGAGCATCTGACCATAATACGTGGTCTTTGCTTCGGCAAGGATCTGATCGGTCTCAGCATCACTAACGCCCGCTTTCTTTAAGGTTGCAGCGTCAGTGTGTGCGAGTCCGGAAAGTTCAGAGATTCCCATCTCCTTAAGAGTCGTGAGAATCTTTGCTGAGCTGCGGCCTTTTCTTGGGACCAGGCGCTCACGCATGAACTTGCGGCACTCGGACCGGCGACGCAGTTTTTCGAGCACAGACCCGGCATCGCCGATCAGTTTTTGTGCCGTATCGAGTGGCAGATCGAGCCGTTTCGCCAATGACTCGGGTACGCTGCGGGCAATCTCTGCTACCGTGTAGATGTGCTGGGAGAGGATCTTTGTTGCAAGCTTCTCATTCATTGAGGGAATCTCGGCCAGTGAATCTTTATTGGAGTTGATCTGGTGGCAGAGCGGGCAGCCAATATCCCACGGGTGGGCACCTTTACGGATGAGACGGACGAAGTTGAGATGGTGCTTTTCGCAGATATCGTCAGTGCGTACAGCAAAGCCCCACTGTGCATTGGGAAGGCCTATATTGAATGTGCACTCGGGATACCGGGAGCAGCCAATGAACTGCGCATTGCCCCGCATGTGCTTGATCGCAATGGTCCCCCCGCAGGCCGGGCATTTTCCGAGGTTCATCTCTTCTGCGGTCCTGCCGCGGATGTCTTCGCCGATCACCTGCTCATTTGCTTCCAGCTGATCGAATGCCTGGTGGAGCATCTTCTGCGATTCCTTGATCACATTCTCCCGGGTACGGCTGCTCTCCTTGATCTGCTGCATGTGCGATTCGATCGTCTGGGTCATGTCGAGTTTTGTGATCATGTCCGCATGCTGTTCCAGGGATTCGATGACTACCCTGCCGACAAGGGTCGGGCGCATGGGTGTACCTTCCACGTACTTGCGTGATACGAGTTTTGCGATCACTTCGTGGCGGGTACTCTTGGTGCCAAGGCCCAGGTCTTCCATCACCTGGATAAGCTTGCTCTGGGTGAACCGGGCAGGTGGCTGGGTCTCTTTCTCATCGAGAGTGACTTTTTTGATCGGGAGGTGTTCTCCGGCAACAAACGCCGGCAGGATCATCTCTTTTGCCTCGGAAAACGGATAGACCGTATGCCAGCCGTGTACTATGAGCTGACCCCCGGTTGCCGTGTACTCTTCCCCTCCTGCGATAAAGAGGATCTTCATGGTCTTCCACTCTGCATCCGGTGAGAGTGTGGCGAGGAAACGGCGGAGGACGAGTTCGTAGATACGGGACGCATCGTCGCCGATAGCCTCGCGGGTTGCCGGGCCGGCAGGGTGAATCGGGGGGTGATCGGTTGATGATTTCTTTCCCCGTGTCGGAACTGCCCGGCGGTTTGCCAGGGTCCATTCCACATCTTTTCTGAACGGTGAATTGCGGATATCGTTTAAGATCCCGTTCAGGTCCAGGGACGGTGGATAAACGGTATTGTCTGTCCTTGGATAGGAAATGTACCCGTTCATGTACAGGTCTTCGGCAATCCGCATTGCATTGGCTGCGGAAAATCCAAGGCGTGCTGCTGCGACGATGTAACTGGTGGTATCGAACGGTGACGGAGCCCGGTCCTGTTTGGTGCCGGTTTTGACATCCGTAACAATGAGCGGTGCTTTTGTCCGGTCATGGGCGAGTTGCGCTGTGGCTTTTTCATGGAAACGCCCATGGGTATGCCGGGCTTCGATCTGCTCTCCGGATTTTTCGGTCTCCAGGGAGATCTGCCAGTATTTTTCCGGGATAAACGCTTCGATCTCTTTCTCCCGGTCCACGATCATGGTCAGTGTCGGGCTCTGCACCCGGCCTACCGAGAGAATATTCTGTCCGCCTCTTCGCGCGGCAAGAGAAATGAAACGCGTAAGCGCGGCACCCCACATGAGATCGATGGACTGCCGTGCTTCTCCGGCGGCAGCAAGGGCGAAATCGAGTTCCGTTGTATGGGAGAAGGCATGCGTGAGTTCCTGCGATGTGATCGCGGAGAACCGGGCCCGATCGACAATCACTTTCGGGTTGACCGCACGGACAAGCTCGTACGCTTCTTTACCGATCAGTTCCCCTTCGGTATCAAAATCCGTTGCAATGATGATGCGGTCTGCTTTCCGTGCCAGTTTCTGGAGAAGCGAGACAATCTTCCGCTCGGTGGGGATCTTGATCGTTTTTGCATCGATCAGGCTCCGGGGCTTGAACTCTTCACTCCGCCAGTTGCTGTAGCCGGCAACGAAGTCGATCTCGACAACATGCCCTCTCAGACCAACCGTTGTCGTGTCGCCAAAACTGTAGGTGGAAACACCGGCATCCTTACTTTCGGCAATCTTTTTCCCCTGCCCTAAAATCTCTGCAATGCGGCGTGCGGAAATGTTCTTTTCAGCGACAATAAGGTGCACGATGGTTACGCCTCCTTTTTGGCCAGCGCTTCGACCAGCATCCGGTTTAACTCGCCCGGGTCGGTTTTCCCTCTCGTCTTTTTCATGACCTGCCCGACAAGGAAGTTGAGCGCTCCGCATTTTCCAGCCCGGTAATCCTCAAGTGCCTTGGGATTTTCAGTGATGGCTTCTTCAATGGCGATGAGTATGGCGCTGTTGTCTCCCGTGGTTTTTACCAGGTTCAGGCGCGAGATGATTGCGGCGGGAGTTTTGACCGGTTCTTCTTTCTGGCGCTGGTTGAGCATGACCCGCAGCACCTCGATACCGCTCTTGTCCGTGATGGTGCCCAGTTTCAGGATACTGACCAGTTCTGTAATTCCCGTCGTATCCACGCGGTCAAGGGTCATGTCGCGGTAATTCAGTTCACCGATAAGGGTATCGGCAATCCATGTGGCGGCAAGGGTCGAGAGTCCTTTTGGATCTGCGGCAACGACTTTTTCAAAGAAGTTTGCCAGTTTGAGTTCCCCGGTCAGGGTGCGGGCATGGTTTAAGGAACAGCCATACTGTGCCATGAACCGCTCGCGGCGTGCATCGGGAAGGTCCGGAAGCACAATACCTGCCATCCAGGACTGCACATGGATGGGGCGAAGATCCGGTTCGGGGAAGTAGCGGTAGTCGTGCTCCTGCTCTTTTGAACGGGAGGATTGCGTGATACCGGTCGATTCGATGAAGTGCCGTGTCTCACGCTCAATCCTCTGACCCCGTCGGATCATGTTCTTCTGACGGGTGACTTCGTACGTGAGGGCCTTTTCCACTCCTTTATATGAACTGATATTCTTGACTTCCACCCGCTCATGGCCTTTGATCGAGATGTTTGCATCCACCCTTATCGATCCTTCCTTGTCGCTGTCAAAGACGCTGAGGTACTCGAGGGTTGCGCGGAGTTTGTTCAAAAATTTCCGTGCCTCCTTGGGAGAACGCATATCCGGTTCGGATACGATCTCGATCAACGGAATGCCGGCGCGGTTGTAATCTACAAGTGAATATTTGCCCCGTTCGGCATTGCCCATATGGACCAGTCTTCCCGGATCCTCTTCGACATGGATGCGGGTGAGCTGGATACGCCGTTCGCCGCCTTCGTCGCTCTCGATCTCAAGGTAGCCGCCTTCGGCAAGGGGTTTGTCATACTGGGTGATCTGGTACGCCTTGTCCAGGTCCGGGTAGAAATAGTTCTTCCGGGAAAATTCGGATTCGTGGAGAACGGTGCAGTTCAGTGCCTTTGCCACTTTCATGGCATACTCGATCGAACGCTTGTTGAGCACGGGCATTGCACCGGGAAGCCCGAGACAGACCGGGCAGACGTGCGTGTTTGGCCCGTCGTCCCGGTAATCGGTGGAGCAGCCGCAGAAGAGCTTGCTCTTTGTGTCCAGCTGGCAGTGCACTTCGAGCCCGACAATCACCTGGTCTTCTGCCATTTAGTTCACCGCCTGTTCATACGTATATGCCGCATCGATCACGCGCTCATCTTCGAAGGGGCGTCCCATGATCTGGAGGCCGACTGGCATGCCATCCGCTTTTCCGCAGGGCACGGATATGGCCGGGATACCGGCAAGATTGGCCGGGACGGTCAGGATGTCGGAAAGGTACATAGAGAGCGGATCGCTCTTCTCGCCGAGTTTAAACGCGATGGAGGGCATAGTGGGCCCGGCAATCAGGTCGACTTCCAAGAAGATCCGGGCGAAATCGGCCTTCACATTCTCCCGGGCAACCTGCGCCTTTTCATAATATTTTCCGTAATATCCTGAAGAGAGGGCAAAGGTGCCCAGCATGATCCTGCGGCGCACTTCGGTCCCGAATCCGGCTTTGCGGACTTCCTTGTAGGCCTCGTGCCATGACTTTTTGGAATCGGCACCCGGGCCATACCGCACGCCGTCAAACCGGGCGAGGTTGGAACTGGCCTCGCACGTACAGGTAACATAGTAGGCGGCAAGCGCAAACTTCATCGAAGGGATACTGCACGGAACCGTAGTGGCGCCAAGTTCTTCGAGCCTGCCGATTGCGGTTTTGACAACACCGGCCACTTTCGGGTCTACACCCTCACCGAAGTATTCCTCGGGGATGCCGATCTTCAATCCTTTCACATCCGCGACGGGTGTGTGGGTGTATGGCCGATCATAGGAAGTAGTATCGTGACGGTCTTTGCCGGCAATGACTCCCATGAGCGTGGAAACGTCGCTTACCGTCTTTGCCATAGGGCCAATCTGTTCTAAGGAATTTGAGTACGCGATCAGTCCGAAACGTGAAACCCGGCCATACGTTGGTTTCAGACCGACAATACCGCAGAATGCAGCCGGGCAGCGAATGGAGCCGCCGGTATCCGTCCCGAGTGCCATCCGGACCATGTTGCCGGCAACTGCTGCGGCACTACCTCCTGAGGATCCACCGGGCACACGTCCAGTATCGCAGGGATTGAGGGTGGGGCCAAACGCGGAGTTTTCAGTCGTGGTTCCCATACCGAACTCGTCCATGTTTGTCTTGCCCACGATGACTGCACCGGCATGCCGGAGCAGTTCAACCGCGTGGGCATCGTACGGGGGAATGTATCCTTTGAGAATCTTTGAAGCACAGGTAGTCTCGATGCCCCGGGTTGAGATATTGTCTTTCACCGCTACGGCAATACCGGATAGTTTTCCCTTGCCATACGGGGCTTTTTTGCAGACGGCAAGAAACGCGTTGTACTTGTCATCGGGCTCGAAGGTGAGTTCGTGAGCTTCCACTACATCACCCGTGGTGCTTTTATAAACCCATCTTCCTGTGCAGCTGCGTTTTTCAATACCTCATCCCGGGGAAGGGAAGGTTCAACTATATCTTCGCGCATGATATTGGTGAGATCGCGCTTGACGGTGATGTCTCCCTTGACCTGGTCGAGCACGTCAAAATAGTCAAGAATTGCATTGAACTGGTGAGTAAATGTGCCCAGTTCATCGGTATTGATGCCGATATCGGCAAGTTCCGCAATATGCTCCACGTCTTTTTCAGTAACCATGTTCCACCCTGTTTATGTGGTTTATGTAATCTTGCACGGATGTTTTATAACCATTTTTTCGGGCAAGACTACAGAGTTCCTTCCAGACTCCGCTCCCGTACTGCATGGCTTTCTTCTCATACCATGCGAGTTCCGGGCCGATGAAGCGTTCTGCGACCGTTCTTAAGGGCACCTTACGGAGTGTTCCCTGCACTTTTTCCGATGCCGGGATTTTCCGCGCCGCGCGCACAACCCGCATGTCCAGGTACGGCATGGAAAGATACGTGCCATGCAGGGCAGCGATCGACTGATCCCGCCCTGCCTGCTGTTCGAGACCTATGAAATCCCGGGCAAGATCCTCTTCCAGAGTGGTTGTCTCAAGATACCGGGAATATCCCCCGAATATCTCATCAGCTACCTGGCCGGTGATGATGCGGCGGTAGCCGTGTTCACCTGCCCAGCGCGTGATAAAATACTGGGTAAGTGCGATGCCGGTGTTGACCGGGTCTTTTTTGGGAATTGTCCCTATGACAAGCGGCAGTGCTTCTGCGATTGCCGATCGTGGAATTTCCACGAATGCACAGTTCAGGTTGAGGATGCTTGCAGCGTGCTGTGCCTGCCGGAGATCGTGGGACCCCGCAAGGCCGACTGCCATGCACTCACGGCCGGCAAGGTGGGCAACGAGCGTCGAGTCCACCCCCCCGGAAAGTGCGGTTACTCCTTCATCGCTGCGTCGTTTCACCGCAGTGACAATCGCCTCTTCCAGCGACATATCTTTAACCGTAGGGATTATCTCTCCGGCAATCCCGTTCTCACAGGTGAATGTTCCTTTGGGACAACTGCCCTGCATGACGCCGAAATGATCCCGGGCCCGGCACCCATCTTTTGAAAAAAAGAACTCCCCCCCGCACCTGAGCATGTCGGTGGGGTGCTCACGCAGGATTGTTTCAATGTCTGTGCGGGTGAGACGTACTCCATCGAGTTCGATCCATCCGGCCAGTTCAAGTTCACTCATCGGCAACTCATCATTATTAGATAGTTCACCTTCAAGAGCTCTTGCGTTTCTTTTTGTTTTTCAGGGAAAGTAGTTGTTATGGGACCTGGCAGGATGATCTTTTCGTGGATGCGCAGATGAAATCTTTTTGATCAGTTGCTCTTGCATCCGTGCAAACCTGCGATTCTTTTTTGACCTAGGCATCTAATACTATAAAGCGCGAGGGTAGCCAAGCTCGGCCAACGGCGCTGGACTTAAGATCCAGTCCCGCAGGGGTTCATGCGTTCGAATCGCATCCCTCGCATAATTTTTCTCTTCGTCTTTTCGAGATTATTTTTTGCACACAGGGGGTTCGCATTCAAATGCGTCTTGTGGTCTGGAGTTCAATGAGTATCCCAGCAGGTTAAAAAAAAGTGATTTATTCCTTATACTGAAATGATTGGGATTACGGTCCGTCAATCTAAAACGGAAAAAATAAAACGGAAAAAAAATGAACTGAAAAGAATCCGGCTTCTCCATTACCATTCCACAGCAGTGAGTGCCTGGATGATTGCATCGGTGAATGCCTGTGAAGCAGCAGGACCGTTTGCGGTGATTATCCGCCCATCTTTGACAACCGGCGCGTTTGTTATCATAGCCCCTCCTATCTTCATTTCCCTGAATGATACAGGGCTTTCGTAATAGGTTGCTTTTTTCCCTTTGAGAATACCGGCACGGGTGAGCACTACGGGAGCGAGGCATATAGCAGCAACGACTTTTCCGGATTGATGGAAAAATTTTGCGAACTGAATAAGCAGTTCATCCCCCCAGAGATGCACCTGGGAGCCGTCACCTCCGATAATCACCAGACCATCATATCGTTTGGGATCGATCTCTTCAAAGGAAAGTGTTGCGGTTGTTTTTGCCCCCAGCATTCCTGTACAGGGTCCCCGGCGTGTGGAAGCGATATCGAATTCGATACCTGCTTTTAAAAAACCCGCGATCGGAACAGCCAGTTCTTCATCCCTGAATTTTTCTGGTGCAACCGTGATTAGAATCTTCATACTATTCGAAGTAGCATCCGTTCATATAATTGTATTGGCTTTTTAATCTGCCGGACAATCGATCTTGTACGAAGGGTCCTGTGGGGGAATGGGGGATTTTTTCCGCAATGAACGGTGTAAAAGTGCTCTTTTTCGATTTTAAAAAATTCTTAAATGATGGCATTTTTTTTTTTTAAAAGAGTTCACAGACACAGATAATTGATTTTTCCAGGTTATTTTTTGTGCAAACCAATTCCTTTTTTTAAGCCATGTCCGATTTAATGATCTCTGCCACTCTTCCTACGTGACCATCTTTGAGCCGCACTTTTATCCCGTGAGGGTGGGTTATGGTGTTGGTTAATATCTCCTGTACAATCCCGCGGGTCTTCTTTCCACTGCGCTGATCCTCTTTTTGTATGATATCGACTGTGCAGCCGGGCTGGATAGCCAGGCAGTTTCTTCCCTCATTTTGGTTTGGCAGCGTCATAAATAGTATTCCCGATTTTTTTTTTATGAAAGGTACTTCTCTGGTTAATGGGTGAATTATTTTAAAAATTATGAGGGAGATACTGGCACATTATAACTCCCACTGTAACTCTCAAGCGTCCCTTTCATTACCGTCCAACCATGATTCTCGCCAAACATCAAGACCTCTATATCTGCTTGGTATTCATTGAATTGTGGCTCAAAGATCTTCCAGCTGTTCTTACCCTGAAGGATGATTTGATGCTGACCGATGCATTCATCGGTGCCTGGTAATCTGCGTACACCGGAATAAGGTACTCATAGCACATGGGATCTCCGTTTACACCCATGTTTTTGGCAGGGCAATTGACTTTTCGCATATCCTGGACCGGCCGGAACATAACTCCCTGTTCAAAGGGCGAACGAGTATTGATCACTTCGTTTGAACCCGTGTTGATCGAGAGCCTGATGGTACATGGGTGGGCAGGACTGGTCTCTTCTGGAGGTATAATTGCCGGGGTAGTGATCTTTGCAAGTGTTGCTTTTCCGGTATCAAACAGGGTAACTGTCCAGTCAGCAGGGAGTCCTTCTGTCTTTTGTGCACTGTATTGCCCTACCATCGGGGAATTTCCGGCACGGTCAGCAGGAACCGGAATGAAGAGCGTTACATTGGAGAGTTGTGAATCTGTGGTGATCGTGCAGCTGTAGTCATATGTGCTGGATAACGATGTCTGGTACTCCTGCTCCACAAATCCTGTGTAGGACACACTGGCAACAAATGTGACCAGAAGAACGATGATTAATCCTAACGTGATCCTGATTACCGTATCCATGAACAAACACCCCCTTATCCGGCATATGCACAGGTATCTTTTTTGAGCATTCCTATCGGTGCTCCTGCCGGAATTCCTTTCATGATGTATTGAGCTACCCGGATTGAATACCTGCCGCAGAAAATTTTTCATATAAAAAAAGTCTCCCAATAAAGTACAGAGATCATTACACCTTTATGGTTGCGCGAAAAAGTGAGTACTATGGCGCCGCCTCCTACTCTTGTACTTCAGAATGTTATGTTAACTTCAGGGCGTGTGGCGGATGTTTCCCTTGCTTCGGGGAAAGTTACCCACGTGGGTGCGTATAAGGGTTCCGCGGAAAAGTGCGATTGCAGGGGCTGTTTTGTGATCCCGGCCGCTGTTGATATGCACGTGCATATGCGGGGCGGTGTGCAACTGGCCAAAGAAGACTGGACGAGTGGAAGCATGAGCGCGATTGCTGGCGGGGTGACCGTTGTTGTTGATCAGCCCAACACTATTCCCCCAATCACTGCCCCTCATGTACTGGCGGATCGCGTACAGGATGCAAAAAACCACTCTTACTGCAATTTTGCCATCAACAGCGGGGTGACTCCTGATACTCCTTTAGAATCCCTGTGGGATGCGGGAGCCATGGCATTTGGTGAGATCTTTCACGCCCCTTCCAGTTATGGCGATGCAATAGATGGTGTGGCACTGGAGGCGGCATTCGACCGTATTCAGAAACTCGGCGGGCTTGCAACCATCCATGCCGAACGTATCGGCACTTCTCCCGATACAGATCTCGTATCGCATGGTCTTGTCCGCTCTGCGTTGGGTGAAGCAGACGCGGTTCGTACCGTACAGTTCCTGAATCGCAGTGAATGCCAGCTCCATTTCTGCCATATGAGTTCCGTCCGTTCGGTAGATGTCGCTGTCGCCACGGGTTCGGTTGAGGTTACTCCCCATCACCTGTTCCTCTCGCAGGAGCAGTTCGACAAAAATGATACCTTTGGGAAAGTAAATCCGCCTATCCGTACTGAAATGGAGCGAAAAGGACTCTGGGAGCGATGGAGTAGGCTCGATGTCATTGCGTCCGATCACGCTCCCCACACGAAAGAAGACAAAACGCAGGATTTCTCCAGTGCACCTTCAGGAATTCCGGGTGTCGAAACCATGGTGCCCCTGCTGCTCGCACAGGTCATTGCCAAAAAGATCGATCTCGCATCAGTTGTTGACAAGACTTCATATGCTCCCGCCCGGTTGTTGGGAATTCCCCGCGCAGGATTTAATATTGGGGACCGGGCTGACTTTGCTATATACTCAAAAAAACCTGAGCCGATACGGGGCGCATCGCTGCACAGCCGGTGCGGGTGGACGCCCTTTGAAGGACATAAGGCCATCTTTCCCAACATGGTAGTGATGAACGGTTCTATTGCATATCTTGGAGGAGAATTCTCCCGGCAGGACCCAACATGGTTCGCGGGAAAAGGATTCAATGTCACGCATTGATCCAAAATTATCAGGCTGGATCATTATTCATTGTTGGGTTTTATCCCATACCCAAGGGCTAAATATCTTAAAACACGATGTATCTGGTGCTGATACAGCGCAGCCATAGGTCCCCGGGTGATCGATTGACAAGCGTCTGGATGTGATCCATGGGACAACCCGGTTGCGCGACAGGCATACGCCCGGCAAGGGTTTAAACACAGGTGAAGAACGGCAGCAGCCACTGGTGATCCATGTGCGTTTATGCCGGGCAACATTCTTATTAGCGGTTTACCTATGCCCAATATCGCGGATGCTCTTTTGGAAGAGCGGAACGGTACTATCATTTCTCTTGATGTTACTGCCGGTTCAAAGGCAGAGCTCTTTCCTGCAGGGTACAATGAATGGCGAAAAGCCATCGGCTGCCGGGTTACGGCGCATGCTCTTGAGGGAAAAGCAAACAAAGCCATCCTTACCCTGATTGCTGAAACACTCGATCTGCCAGCATCGTCGATCAGTATCCAGTCCGGTGCAACATCTTCCCAGAAGCGTGTGCTTATCGCCGGTATTGCTAAGAACGATCTTCTTTTAAGGCTCAACTCGCACGGTAAATAAGTGGAATGCTTTTTTTAAATAACCGACAATATCATAATCGCATTCACTGGATCAGTTCTATCAATTGTTCACCAATGACTTTTCTGATGGGTTTAAAAGCATGCCCTTTAAGTAATTTTACAGAATATATATAATCTATACCTATGATTAGGCATTTCATTCATCGCATGATACATGGGGGTGCGTTTACGTGTATTCAACAGATACTACCAAGTACCTTATTCACATCAGCCTCGCAGCAGAGGGGGTGGTCGAGAAACCCGATGTAGTTGGTGCCATTTTCGGGCAGACTGAAGGGTTACTCGGCGAAGACCTGGACCTGCGGGATCTTCAGAGAACAGGACGTATCGGACGAATTAATGTCCAGATAACGAGCAAAAAAGGCGAGACCAAGGGTGAGATTTTGATCTCATCCTCACTCGACCGTGCGGAAACGGCTATTCTTGCCGCATCGTTAGAGACGATCGAACGTGTAGGTCCCTGCGTCGCGCGTGTGGTAGTCGAGTCTATTGAGGATATCCGTGTCAGTAAACGGAAAAAGATAGTCGAGCGGGCAAAGGTCCTGCTTATCGAGCGGTTCGATGATGGCACCATCGACAGTGACGAATTGCTTGACGATGTCCGTGAGTGTCTTCGCATGGAAAAGATCGGTTCCATTGGTGAAGAGAAAGTGCCTGCGGGTCCCAATGTGCTGGAATCAGATGCGATCATTGTCGTTGAGGGCCGGGCAGATGTTTTGAACCTTCTTCGCTACGGTATAAAAAATGCCGTTGCTGCTGAAGGAACCAATATCCCAAAGACTGTTGTCGAGCTCTGCGAGAAGAAGACAGCCACTGCCTTTTTCGATGGTGATCGTGGCGGTGAATTAATCCTGCGGGAACTGTTACAGGTTGTTGACATAGATTTCGTCGCATTCTCTCCCAAGGGAAAGAGTGTTGAGGATATGACCCGGAAAGAGGTCATCAAGACCTTGCGCAACAAGGTGCCTGTGGAATATGTACGGGACCAGTACGTTGAAGATGCCGCTGAACTACCGGTCGAACTTCGTACCGCGAGGGGTGGCAGTGTGGATGATTCGGACTCCGGCAAAAAGACCTGTCACGTTTCCCCCCCAAAGCGCCCTTCTGATGGTACACACGGGCCTCTGACGCTCCGGGACCATATTGATGATGTCAAAGGTTATAGTCTTGCCCGTTTTCTCACCGATGATCTGACTGTTGTAAAAGAACTGCGCCCGGATGAGGTTGAAAAAGCGATAGAAACCCTTGATAGCACAGTGAATGGTCTTGTCGTTGATCGTCCTGTGGACCAGAAACTATTGGATCGGCTGGTCTGGAAAGGTCTCTCTTATGTTGCGGCAAGAGACTTTAAGGGTGTTATTAAACGACCGCTGTCAATCCAGTTAATGAAAATGGGTATATAAATTTCCCCCCCCTCACACAAATTTATTTATCCTGCACAAAACCAAGTTACTGTCTGGAATGGTAGCATGCACAAAGAGGAACTGCTCAATCTTCATAAGATGCTCTCTGAAGTCAAAGACTACTTTGAAGAGATCAATCCTGAACTGAAATTTTCCCAGTACACTTCATTAAAGATCACTCATTCCCAGCAGCATAAGAGCAAGATGGAGCACAAGTACGCGATATTTGTTTTAGGAACAGAAATTGCCAATGCGATGAAGGAAGTCGATTATCCCCTCTCAAGCCGGATATCAGCACGCATGAAGGAACTCGCTGATAAGAATCTCAAAGAGATGGATGAGTCTTAATATACCTCTTTTTGTGCCCTGCTGGTTATTTTAGTGTGGTTTATGGTGAGTTCTTCTCCCGATACGAATCACTTTTTTGGCTTTTCTGCCGTGAAGATATGTTGAAATCCGATGAAAACGGATAATCGCCCATGCAGTACTTCACGGATACCGAGAAATACATCGATCTTAAGGAAGTAAATCGGGCAATTGAGACTGCATTTGCCGATCATGGAAGAGGCCTTGTCCAGATGCCGCCGAAAGTGTACGTGACTCTTCCTCAAGGAGACTTCCGGACAATGCCTGCGTATCTTCCCTCCCTCTCGTTTGCCGGTGTAAAAGTAGTTAATGTCCATCCTGGTAATCCGGCACGCGGTCTTCTGACGGTTATGGCCCTTACCGTGATTCTCGATATCGCAACCGGTGCACCTGTGGCAATTCTCAATGCCACAAAACTGACAGACATGCGTACTGGTGCAGCGGGTGCAGTTGCGGCAAAATACCTATCCTCAAAAAAAGAGATCGTGCTGGGGCTGATCGGAACCGGAAGACAGGCTGAAGCACAATACCAGGCAGTTTCCCAGGAACTCGATATTCATGAGATCAAATGCTGGA
This sequence comes from Methanoregula sp., assembly GCA_041662685.1. Lineage (GTDB taxonomy): Archaea > Halobacteriota > Methanomicrobia > Methanomicrobiales > Methanospirillaceae > Methanoregula. The sequence continues at coordinate 26,093 of JBAZRZ010000009.1, read as the reverse complement.
GCCGGAATACCCTGCACGCGGAAAAATTTGCACGGGCAATTTCAGAGCATGATGCCCGCAGTGTACCTGTGGAAAAAGCCTGTGACTGCGATGTCCTTGTACAACAACCCGTTCCCACCAGCCTGTTGTCATGAGTGACTGGGTGCAGGAAGGAACCCACATCAATGCCATCGGTGCTGATGCACCGGGTAAACAGGAACTCGATCCTCTCCTGCTCAAACGGGGGAAGGTATTTGTTGATGATATATCTCAGGCTATTCATTCGGGGGAAGGTATTTGTTGATGATATATCTCAGGCTATTCATTCGGGGGAAGTTAACGTACCCATCAGCCGGGGAATTTTTACGACAGAAGAGATCGCAGGGACGATTGGTGAAGTTGGGATCGGGATGAAGCGACGCGAAAGTCCTGACCAGATCACCATCTTTGACTCCACGGGACTTGTAATCCAGGATCTGGCGATTGCGACAATCGCAATGCGCAGCGGACGTACAATAGATCTTCCGTTTCCCTGATAGCGGATCTGAAAAAAAGTGAGTAAATAATTCCTACTCTTCAGGTTTTTTTGCGTGTTTCTTCCAGATCTGTTCACGATAGACCGGCCCGCTGTTATAGGTACAGAACGGGATAAGGGTGCCGTCAGGTGTTGCATAGTGAATGCAGCACCGCTGGACCCGGTCGAGATCATAATTATACCGGTCCATGAAATGCATGGTGCCGATAAAGAGTGCGTTCCAGTGGAATTCCCTGAGCGCATCGAAGTTCTGCCCGATCAGTGTTTTTCCGATGATCTTCCAGAACTCGGCAGTGTGATTCTGCTCCCCCTTCTGCACGGAATCGTGCATGCTTTTGACGCCTTCTAACAATGCCTTGTATTTGTTGATAGCGCCGCCTTTTTTGATAGTCTCCGTCATCTGTTCGATCGATTTAAAGAAACTCTCCACATCGACCATCCGGTTTACCGGTACCATACCCGTCTCCTGGACAAAGACATAGGTGGCAGCACCGCAGTGGGGGTGGGCAGTGAAACGCACCTGTGGCTTGCCGGTGTAGGCTTCAACCAGATCGGAGAACGGGAGCACACAGGGGATAGGATAGAAATCATCCTTTTTGATGATCCCCTGCGTCTGTGCTTCAATATCAGCCAGAACTTCAGGAATAGTGATACGGGATTTCTTGATATCGTCATCACTTGCTGCACCGGTAAATGCTACCGGTTGGAAATTCACACCCCGGATAATCGATATGTTATCAACAGCAAACCTTATGATATCCCCAATCTCATGATCATTTTTGCCCCGTATTACTGTCGGGACGAGAACGATGCCAAGTTTCACCCGTTTCATATTCTCTACGGCTTTTAAGTGAATTGCTAAAAACGGGTTTGTTTTTTGGGTGACGCCATCGAAATGCAGGTATACTGTGTTAAGCCCTGCATCCTCGAGTTCCTGGGCAAGGTCAGGCTCCTTTGCGAGACGCACGCCATTGGAAGCGATCTGCACCTGGAGAAAGCCAATCTCTTTTGCCTTTCTGATGATCTTTGCCAGATCATCTCTCATCGTAGGCTCGCCCCCGGAAAACTGTACTGCGGGAGCAGGGACCGGTTTTTGATCCCGAAGAAGCGTTAACATCTTTACAACTTCATCAAAATCGGGCTCATAGATAAACCCGCAGGCGCGTGCGTTTGCAAAACAAAATTCGCAGTCCAGGCTGCAGCGGTTGGTGAGATCGATATTGGCAAGCAGTGTCTGGGAGTGGTGATTATTACAGAGTCCGCAGGAAGTTGGGCAGTTTTCTGGAGGAGTTATCTTCTGGGGATTTGATACCCCCGCCCCTATGATATCATACTTTTCAAACCGTTTATACATCACGGGATCTGACCAATAGAGATTCTTAAAATCCCCGTGCTCCTTGCATGTCCTTTTCAGCCAGATCTTTCCCTCTTCTTCTACGATCTCTGCATCAAGTACCGTATTGCATGTGGGGCAAAGACTTCGGATCTTTTTTATCATCATTAATGTCCACCGGGTAGTCCCGTATTTTAGTTATCCAGTTGTGAGTTACCTTAATGTTTTTATCTGCTCTTTATTAGAGATATTGGAGTGCATCATTATTAGTCTTGACTTCTTCATAATACCGTTGCTCGCAGCGGTCTGGATCATGCTTCCGGCGTATATTCCCAATCCTGCAGCTGTACTTTTTGGCGGGGGCACTCCTATTGACTTTGGAAGGAATTATTCTGATGGGCACCGGATATTTGGGGATGGAAAAACATTCCGTGGCCTGTTTCTCGGTGTTTTCGCAGGGATAATCACCGGGATGCTCCTTATCTGGCTCTCGGGAACATATGCCTTGACATTCCTGCCCCTGCATACCCTTACATCGGTATCGCTTCTCGCGCTTGGGGCATTGCTTGGTGATCTCGGTAAGAGTTTTCTCAAGCGCAGGATGGGAAAAGTGCGGGGGGAAAAGTGGCCGGTTGCAGACCAGCTCGATCTGGTCGTTGGGGCATTTATCTTAATGCTCCTTTTTGATCCTGCGTGGCTCTTTGCCTATCTTACCCTCCCCATACTAATCCTTATTCTGATTCTCACGATTGTCCTTCACCGGTTGGTCAATATCATAGGTTATTTTCTGGGTGTCAAGGAGGTCCCATGGTGACCCCTATTGCAGCACTGCTTATACACTACAAGGCAATTGAGACGGGTGATTTTACGCTGGCATCCGGTGCAAAAAGTACGTACTACATTGATGTGAAAACAGCAGTCACCCATCCCAATCTGCTCAATGCTATCGCAAGAATCGTTGCAGAGTCGCATGGGTTCGATGTCGTAGCTGGTGTCGCAGTCGGGGGTGTCCCTCTCGCGGTTGCTACAGCACTCGTATCAAAAAAACCCTATGCAATCATTCGGGCAGCAGAGAAGAGTCATGGTAAGAAAGAGAGGATCATTGGGAACGTCCGGAATAAGCGAGTCCTCCTTATTGAAGATGTGACCACATCCGGTGGATCCGCGCTGTACGGTATCGAAACCCTTCGCGCCGCAGGGGCTCAGGCAGACCGCGTCGTTACGGTCGTAGACCGGGAGCAGGGTGCAGAAGCGCTGCTCAGCCAACAGGGCGTTGAGTTCCTGCCTCTTGTTAGAGTGAGTGAACTGTTAAAAGAGAAGCAATTTTTACGGTAAACGTACATTAGAGAGGGACAATGAAGATACTTGTTGTGGGCGGGGGGGGAAGGGAGCATGCAATAGCATCTGCACTCGCCCGCAACCGAAAAACAGCACTCTATTCTGTGATGGCACAGAAGAATCCCGGAATTGCAAAACTTGCAGAGAAGATCTTACTCTGCAGGGAAACAGAAGTACCCCGCATTGTTGCCTTTGCACAAGAGCATGATATAGAATATGCTTTTATTGGTCCTGAATCTCCGTTAGAAGCCGGTATTGTTGATGCATTGGATGCAGCCGGGATTTCCTGTATAGGGCCATCCAAAGCGGCGGCACGCATTGAAACCGACAAAGGGTTCTGTCGCGGGCTGATGAAAGAATATCAGATCGATGGGTGCCCGATGTACCGGCTCTGCCAGAACAGCGCAGAGGCAATCACGTTCATCAAAGACCATGATGGCGATCTGGTGATAAAACCGGTCGGGCTTACCGGGGGAAAAGGGGTCAAGATCATGGGCGAGCAGGTGGATCGGACAGGCGCGATCGCGTATGCAGCCCAGATCAAAGGCTCAATCATTCTCGAAGAGCGCCTCATCGGAGAGGAGTTCACCCTCCAGGCTTTTGTCGATGGCACTCATCTTATTCCCATGCCTCTTGTCCAGGATCACAAGCGGGCATTTGACGGCGAAACCGGGCCAAACACAGGAGGCATGGGTTCGTATACCATGCCTGATCATATGCTTCCCTTTGTCACGAAATCTGAGTATACCCGTGCATTTGGGATCATGCTGGCGACCGTTGAAGCCCTGGCAAAAGCCGGGCATCCTTATAAGGGCATTCTTTATGGCCAGTTCATGAACACAGCACATGGTCCGAAAGTAATAGAATTCAATGCCCGGTTCGGAGATCCCGAAGCAATGAATGTCCTGTCACTGCTCACCTCAGATCTTTTGGAGATCATGGTGAGGATCATCAGCGGGACCCTTTCTTCTGCACACGTCACGTTTGAACAGAAAGCGACGGTCTGTAAATACCTGGTACCGAAAGGTTACCCCGATGCACCTCATGCCGGGGATGTGATTCATGTTGGCGATACGAACGGGGCGATCACCTATTTTGCAAATGTCGAAGAACGTGACAGTTCGCTCGTCACGCTGACATCCCGCACACTTGCATTCATTGGAATTGGTGATACGCTGGAAGCTGCAGAAAGTATTGCAGAGCGGGCAGCTGCATCTGTCAGGGGTCTCATGCGATACCGAAAAGATATCGGGACAGAGAAGTTACTCAGCCAGCGTATCGCGCATATGAAGGAGTTACGATGAACAAGGATTTTCTATCAATTCTGGATATCAGCAAAACCGAGCTGGAACAGATACTTTCTGAGGCAAAACATCTCAAGGTGCTGAAGAAACAGGGAGTGGTTCATGACTTACTGCGGGGAAAAAGCCTCGCCATGATCTTTGAGAAGTCATCTACCCGTACGCATATCTCGTTCGAAGTTGGCATGAACGAGCTTGGCGGCCATGCCCTGTTTTTAAACGCCCGGGATATGCAGATAATGCGGGGCGAAGAGATCCGGGATACTGCACGGGCAGCTTCGCGCTATGTATCCGGCATAATGGTCCGTGCCTATAAACACAGCACCATCGAAGAATTTGCCCGGTTTGCCACAATTCCGGTGATCAATGGTCTCTCCGATCTTGAACATCCCTGCCAGTTACTTGCAGATATCATGACTATGGAGGAGCATTTCAGCTCAACCAAAGATCTTCGGGTTGCATGGGTTGGCGATGGTAATAATGTCTGCAATTCACTGATCCTCTCAACAGTCCTTACCGGGTATTCCGTAACCGTGGCAACCCCAAACGGTTACGAACCTTCGGAAGATATCGTAAAAAAGGCACGCTCTCTTGGCGGAAAAGTGACGCTGGTCAAAAGCCCTGAACAGGCGGTCAAGGATGCGCACATCATTGTTACGGATACCTGGGTGTCCATGGGTAATGATGCGGAACGGGATAAGCGCCTTAAGGATTTCTCGGGTTATACGGTCGATGCCGGACTCATGCGACCCGCATCCCCCGACGCACGGGTGCTCCACTGCCTTCCGGCACACCGGGGCGAGGAGATCGCCGATGAAGTGATGGAAGGCGGCCAGAGCCTTGTCTGGGATGAGGCCGAAAACCGGCTGCACGCCCAGAAGGCATTGCTCGTGCGACTGCTAAAAAAATAAAAAAAAAATTTTTTTACTTATTACTTATCAGTAATGAATTTGTTCAGTTCATCACGCATATAGGTCTCAACTTTCTGCATGACCTCAAGTTTACCCCGGAACGCGAGGAGATCCCGTTCATCCCCTTCCATATTGGCAAATTTGATTTTCTCTCTCCGGTCAACAACTTCCACTTCGAATTTGTTCGAGATATCGAAAATGATCTTCTGGGGAACACCCGGGGGAATAACGATATCGAATAACTGTTCTTCATCGGTCATGGTATATCACTCATTCACTTTCCTATTTTGATCCGCCGGCTCATAATACATGGGCCCCCGAGTACGCCCCCGATCGGGTTTTTGGGCTTTCCCAGCGAGTTCATACACCGGCCCATCAATGCCGCGCCCCGGGCAAGCCCGTCATCCACAAATACGAGATGGTCCCGGGGATCGTCAAAGAGTTTGCGTTCGGCGATTCCTTCAAGGATATATTCCGGTTTTCTTCCGGAGATCGCAGCCCGCCCGGTAAACCCGATCGAGGAATTCTTTGGAACAAGTTTTTGTTCGACTGCCACATCGATCAGGCGCAGGGCCATCTGTGCGCAGACCCGGTCAATGACTTCGTTGAGCAGTGCGAGATTATGATTTTCATGGATCTCTTTTCCGATTTCAAGCAGTTTACCCAGATCGCTGCTGTTCTTCCCACAGTCACAGCCGATCATTGCAATGCCGGACTCAAGGGCCAGCTTTGCATTGACCGGAATCCGCCCGAACCGGTCTCGTTCCGCAGGAACAATCCGGATATCGATGTGTTCATGGCACCGGTCAACAAAATTATCAATAACCCTGCGGTTCCCGCCGCCAAAGAGCCCTCCGGTAACGCTGTGCTCGCCAAAAATGTCAAGGGCAGTACCGGTCCGTTGCTGCACCAGACCGGTTCCCCGCACAATTGCATCAGGAATTGCACCGGCAAGGCCGCAGAAGTTCCCCACGGTTTTTGCAAACGGATTGATATCATCAGGACTCACATCACTCGTGATCCTGCCATCAAGTGTTGTACCAAAATCCACCGATACACAAGGGTTGCGGAAATCAACCGGTGTCCACTTCGCACCCTCCTTGATTCCTGCCATGGCAAGTTCGCCCTCCATCTCGTTTGCGACCATCTCCACTCCGGTTGATCCCACCGGGGGAATGACACCGGCTACCGCCCCTACAAATACAACCTTGTCTGCAAAACTAAACGGCTGAAGTTTCTGGGGCTGATTCTCTTTTGACATTGGAGGAGTCATCTTGCGGGGCGGAACCCCTGCATTAAGGCAGCCGTTTGCAAGTGCAATGACAAAATCACCAATCTGATCGGGAGATTCCATTTCTGCAACGACCCCGGTACTCCGGACAACGAAATCCAGTTCCGTTATAATATCAAGGTGGGCATCCCGATGACACTGGATGAGGGTATCCCTCACGAGTTCGGTGACCGCTTCCCGGGTAAGTTCAGTCCCGTCAAGTGTGGCCCCGAAGATGGTTTCCCCGGGTTTCGGGGGGCGGATATCCCGGCTCATGCTCACGGTTTTGTTGATCACATAGGACATGCCGGTTTCAAGGCTTACACCGGTTAATATGCACTTGGTAGTAGTGTTTCCCATCTCCACGGAAGCCACGATAAAATACGGTTTATTCTTGTATTCAGGGAACTGCATCCCTGCACCATGGGTTATTGATGGGGGAGGCGGGCTTTCCACAATATGGGGTTTTTGTTTTATAAAGCGGGAAAAAAAACCGGCGCACATAGTGATCGAGTCTTCAATGCGACAATCCTTATAATTTTCTATTTTGTTGCAGGAGATCGTCTCCGTTGAAAGGACCCGATTATTTTCGGGACCGTGTAATTAAAATTGTGATACCCCCGGCGCGTCTGTCAGGATAGGGTGTTTCAGCACCTCTTGCTTCCGCCCCCACCGCTCGGGCATCCCCAATATTTTGATAGTCCTCAGAAGATTGATAAAAAAACCTAGACAAATAGGGGGGTCACCCTCATAGCAGTCGGAAGAGAAAAAGCGAACAACAGAAAAAGAGGATTTCAACAGAGCCCTGTTTTCTTAAAAAAATGTAAAATTCCCCAAAAACGTTATTTTTTGGTTTTGGGAGTATTTCTTGTTTTTCTGGCATGGACCATACGTGCCTGAATACCAAAATACTGGGAAACTCCAATTGCGTGGCACTGGTCAAGTGATGTACTGTCAAACGAGACCATATCCTCCGAATAGATGGCATCCGGTGAACTGCGCCCGAGTACCCGGACCGCTCCCTTGTAGATCTCCAGATCCACCTTACCATTGACCCGTTCCTGCGTGGTGTCAATAAATGCGTTCAGCGCTGTGTATAATGGCTCGTACACCAGTCCTTTGTAGGCCAGTTCCGACCATTTATCATCTACGGTGCGCTTGAATACCAGTTCCTGCCGGGTGAGGACAAGCGCTTCAAGATCACGGTGTGCCATGAGAATAACCGTGGCTGCCGGGTGCTCGTAATTTTCCCGGGCTTTTATACCGAGGATACGGTCTTCGATCATGTCATTGCGACCGACCCCGTGCTTTCCTGCAAGTACATTGAGTCGCTGTATCAGATCGTAGCCCGGCATTTTTTTACTATTGAGTGCCACCGGGATGCCGGCCCTGAACTCCAGAGTGATTTTCTCTGGTTTTGCCGGCGCTTTTTCAGGAGATACGGTCCAGAGATAGATCTCTTCTGGGGGATGATAAGCGGGGTCTTCCAGTTTTCCCCCTTCGATGCTCCGGCTCCAGCAGTTTTCGTCAATGCTCCAGGGTTTGTCCTTTTTTACCGGGACCGGGATCTTATGCTTTTTTGCATAATCGATCTCCCAGTCGCGGGTCAGGTTGAGTTCACGGATTGGCGCTACGACTTCGAGTCCGGCACTGCGGATGATAAAATCAAACCTGAGCTGATCATTACCTTTACCGGTACATCCATGCCCGATTGCTTTCGCACCTTCTTTTCGTGCAATCTTTACAACTTCCTCTGCGATCAGGGGGCGGGCAAGGGATGTTCCCATGGGGTACCCCTCATATGAGCCATTCGCCCTGATTGCCGAGAAGATGTGGTTGTTCACAAACGCTTCGCGGGCATCAATGGTATAGTGCTTATCAGCGAGTTTTATCCCTTTTTGTGTGGCGACGTCGATCTCTTCATCCCGCTGTCCGACATTTACGGCAACGGTGATGACGCGATCGTAATCATATCGTTCTTTTAAAAGGGGGATGCAGATGGAGGTGTCAAGCCCCCCGGAATATGCAAGGACAATAGTACCTTTTCCCATGGTAAACCTCTCGTTGGATACTAAAATACCTGTTTGCTGTTTCAGCATATATTTTCAGGGGAATTGCGTTGGAAAAAAAAACGTAAACAATAATTACAATAATTTTTTTTATACTTTTGAATAACGAAAAAAAAGTTGTTCAGGTTTTTATCTGAACTGGTGTATCGTTTTCGAATTAAGCGGTTACGATAATCTTTCCAAGTGTATGAGGCTGGAAAGTTGTCGTGTAATCGTATGCACCCACTTTGTCAAAGGTGACTTTGAGGCTCTTTTCCGCTCCGTACGGGATCACTACAGTGCCCATACCGCCAAAGTACTTTCCAGACTGATCATTGAGTGCCTGTACACCGTGGGGTTTGAGTGAATCCATGTTCACCCAGTTGACAACAGTGCCGACCTTGATCGTGGCTGTCGTATCGGGGATAATGGTCATATCCTGAGTAAAGGTGATTGTATACACCAGTGCAGGGGTTGGGGTCGCGATTACATTCGCAGTCTTGTTAACAACAACAATAACTTCCTTCGTCGGCTCTGCGGTTGGGGGGACCGTTACAATAACGGTTGGAACTGCTGTCGGTACTGGGGTGGCTACAGGTGCTGCTGGCTGAGATGTGCATCCCGCAAGTAGGATCCCGATGAACAGGATCGAAAGAACAACAAGAAGTTTCTTCATGCATCTTTTTTGTTATTTCGGTATATAAGGATATTCAATTTTTTTGCATGATTATTGCATTGTAACTGCTGGGAACACTGGATTGGATCTGGTGATGAGTTGATTAAAATCGGAAATATTGGAGGTATTTGGCCAATATCACTTCAGATAATGGCTGATTGGCTCAAGTGTCATCTTTTCGCGCTTGATTGCATCAATGGCAAGTGCTGCTGCACGCGCCGCCTGTAAGGTGGTAATATAGGGTATGGAGAAGTCTACTGCCGCACGCATGATCTGGTAATGATCCTGACGTGACTGGCGATCCTGTGGGGTGTTGATGATAAGCCGTATTTCACCGTGCCGCATCATGTCCAGCACATTGGGTGAACCTTCCTGCACCTTTCTGACCAGATGCGCCTCGACACCCGCTTCCTGGAGATAATCAACGGTTCCTTCGGTCCCATAGAGGGTAAGCCCGAGATCACGCAGCTTGCGTGCAATCGGTATGGCTTCTTCTTTCTGCTCGATATTGACGGAAATAAACACATTGCCTTTCCGGGGGAGTTCGTTGTCTGCGGAGATGCAGGCCTTATAGAACGCGAGACCGAAATCGTAGTCGATGCCCATCACTTCTCCGGTGCTCTTCATCTCAGGGCCAAGCACCGTATCGACACCGGCAAGTTTGCTGAATGGCAGCAGCACCTCCTTAACAGCAACATGCTTTATCTCCCGTTCTTTATGGCCAAGGTCCCGTAGTTTCCTGCCCACCATCACTTTTGCAGCAATTTTTGCGACGGGCAGTCCGGTGGCCTTTGATACAAAGGGCACCGTGCGGCTCGCACGCGGGTTTGCCTCAAGAATGTAGACTACATTGTCCTTCACGGCAAGCTGGAGATTTACCAGCCCAATCACACCAAGACCCAGGACAATCTTCCGCGTGTAATCCCGGACTGTATCCACAACGGCCGGTGGCAGTGACTGCGTCGGGATCACGCAGGCCGAATCCCCGGAATGTATCCCTGCCTGCTCAATGTGCTCCATAATCCCGCCAATAAGCACATCTTCCCCGTCACAGACTGCGTCAACATCGAGTTCGATGGCGTTCTGGAGGTAAGAATCGATGAGTACCGGGTGGTTCTTTGCTACCCGGACCGCTTCTTTGATGTAGGATTCAAATTCAACGGAATCGTGGGCGATCTCCATAGCCCTGCCCCCAAGAACAAATGAAGGCCTGACCAGCACAGGATAACCGATCTTTTCTGCTACCTCTCGTGCTTCTGCTTCGGAATATGCCGAACCGTTTGCAGGACTGGGAATATTGAGTTTATTTAACAGTACGCTGAACCGGTCGCGATCCTCGGCAATATTCATTGCATCCGGGCTCGTACCCAATATTCTGGTGCGAAGACCAAGGCGTTTGATCTCCTGTTCAATGGGCATAGCAAGGTTGACGGCATTTTGCCCCCCGAACTGTACCATTACGCCATAATAATCATCTTTTCTGAGGATATTGACAACATCCTCAAGCTGCATCGGCTCAAAGAAGAGCCGGTCAGAAGTGTCGAAATCCGTAGAGACTGTTTCGGGATTGTTGTTGACGATATGGACTTCTACGCCTTCTTCCCGCAGGGACTGGACTGCATGTACGGTGCAGTAATCGAACTCTATACCCTGACCGATACGGATTGGCCCGGATCCAAGGATGAGTACTTTCTGGCGATCGCTGGGAATAATCTCGCAGTCACTCTCATAGGTTGAATAGAAATACGGTGTGCTTGCCGGAAACTCGGCAGCACAGGTATCTACCATCTTGTATGAGGGCAGGCCCGCGATCTTTTCTAGCTGCTCTGCCTCCATCCCTGTAATCTTTGCGATCTCTGCATTCGAAAACCCGAGTTTTTTTGCTGAGCGGATATCTGCCGGGTCATGATGGGTTACGAGGTGCTTTTCACAGTCGACAATATTTTTTATCTTCTCTAAAAAGAATGGAATGATAGACGTGAGTTGTGCAATTTCTTCTAAAGAAAAACCCAGCCTGAAGGCATCGAAGAGGCAGTGGAACCGCTCGTCCGTGGGGCGCGACAGGATCATGCGAACCTCGCTGGGACTGGTATGGGAGAGCACATCCGTATCCAGCGACCGCTTCGCCTTCATGAACGCTTCTTCCAGGGTGCGCCCGATCGCCATCACCTCTCCCGTGCTCTTCATGGAAGTGCCGAGTGTCCGGTCAGCGCCCTTGAACTTGTCAAACGGCCAGCGGGGGACTTTGACTACAATATAGTCGATCGTGGGTTCAAAAGAAGCCGGGGTACAGCCGGTAACGGTGTTCACGATCTCGTCAAGCCGCAGGCCGATGGCAATCTTTGCTGCCACCCGTGCAATCGGGTAGCCGGTTGCCTTTGATGCAAGGGCTGAGGAACGCGAGACGCGGGGGTTTACTTCGATGACCCGGTAATCACCCTTCCAGAACGCGAACTGGACATTGCAGCCACCCTGGACATTGAGAGCTCGGATGATGTGAATTGCAGCGCTGCGCATCATCTGGAATTCATCATCCCGAAGCGTCAGGATCGGGGCAACGACGACACTTTCACCGGTATGAATGCCCATCGGGTCTACATTTTCCATGCCGCAGACAATGATACAGGTGTCGGTGGCGTCACGCATCACTTCGAACTCGATCTCTTTCCAGCCCATCACGCTCTCTTCAATGAGCACCTGGTGGATGCGGGAACGGGATAGTCCAAGTTCAACGATCCGGATCAATTCCTCTTTGGTACGGGCAATGCCGCCGCCAGCTCCCCCGAGGGTATACGCTGGCCGCACAACTGACGGAAGAACGATCTGGGTGATGGCGTCTTCGATCTGGGTGAGGGAGTTGAGTACCATACTTTTTGGTACCGGTTCCCCGATGCTGATCATTAGATCGCGGAATTTCTGGCGATCCTCACCTTTGTAGATCGCATCAAGAGGTGTCCCGAGAATTTCCACACCTTTGAGTGCGCCCATCTCGGCGAGTTCAACCGTGAGGTTTAAGGCCGTCTGCCCCCCCATTCCTGATAAGATTCCGTCCGGCTTTTCTTTCTCGATGATCTTTGCAATGATATCTGCACGGAGCGGCTCGATGTAGACCTCATCAGCCATCTCCGGATCGGTCATGATCGTTGCCGGGTTGGAGTTGACGAGAACGACTTTTACGCCCTCTTCACGCAATGCTCGGCACGCCTGTGATCCTGAGAAATCAAACTCCGCTGCCTGGCCTATCTGGATGGGGCCTGATCCGATCAGGAGCACCTTTTTGATATCTGTCCGCTTGGGCATCAGGCAATCCTCCGGTAAAGTGCGCCAAAGAAATGCGCCTCAGTATCCCGTGGTCCCCCGTGCGCCTCCGGGTGGAACTGGACGGTGGTCAGTTTGAGATCCTTGTTCTCGAATCCTTCGACCGTCCCGTCGTTGACATTGGTATACGTGACCCGGCAGCCTTCGGGGAGTGAATCTTCATCGACAGCAAACCCGTGATTCTGGGTGGTGATGAAGATCCGGCCGTCCTTGAACCTGACCGGCTGGTTTGCGCCGCGGTGCCCGAACTTGAGCTTGTAGGTATCGCCACCGATTGCGAGTGCCGAGACTTGGTTGCCCATACAGATCCCAAAGATCGGGAGTTGTCCGAGCAGTTCCCGGATACAGCGGATGGCGTGAGTAGCCTGTTTTGGATCTCCGGGCCCGTTGCTCACAAAAAGTGCATCCGGTTTGCAGGAGAGAATCTGTTCAGGAGTCACATCGTGGGGGAAGACGTAGAGATCCCCTCCGCGTTTTGCAAGGCTCGTAATCATATTCTTTTTTATCCCAAGATCGATCACGGCAATGCGTTTTCCTTTTCCTTCAACACGGTACGGTTGTTTGCAGGAGACTTCAGGTATGGGGGTAATATCGGTGATCTGGGGGGTTCGTTTTGCAAGGTTTACTGCATAGTCGCCGTCATCGCTTCCGACAACGAGTGCAGCCCGCAGGGTTCCGTGGACGCGGGTTTTGATGGTGAGTGCACGGGTGTCAACACCACTCATGCCAAGAAGGCGGTTCTCTTCAAAAAAGGATCTGACAGACTGGCTGGAGGCGGGTTTTTCACAGATCTCTTTTGCAATGCAGCCCAAAGCACAGACTTTTTCATTCTGGAAATTCTGTGTATCGACACCATAATTCCCGATCTGCGGGAAGGTGAACATGAGGATCTGGCCAAAATAACTCGGATCCGTCAGAGACTCCATATACCCGGTCATCTGTGTATTGAACACGAGTTCCCCCGAACATTCCCCTTCAACACCAAACCCATTCCCGATATAAAATTGCCCGTCTTCGAGACCCATAACCGCCTTCATGATTTCTATATATTATGCAACTGAATAGTTATTAATGATAGTGCAAGTGACCGTCGTGTATGACGGCAGGTGCTTTAGGAAATGACCTGCCGATCAAAATCAGGATGCACTCGCATATTCAAAACGTTAAGATGTAATTTTAAAATCCAATCCAGCCTGTCACAACGCATATAAATAAAAGGAAGAAGTGTCGACATTCACATGTCGTAAAAGACGAGGTGAACAAATATGGGAACGCAAGGCAGAAAGATTGTTGATACCGATGTTGATGAACTGGTCAAGCTCCTCAACAAGGCATATTCCGATGAATGGCTCGCTTACTATCAGTACTGGGTAGGATCCAAGGTTGTACGTGGTCCCAACAAGGAAGCAGTTATCGCAGAACTCACACTCAATGCGACTGAAGAGCTCGGGCATGCAGTCCTGCTCACCACGCGGATTATCCAGCTCGGAGGGACTCCCGTAACCAATCCCCAGCAGTGGTTCAAGCTCACCAACTGCGGGTATGATGCACCGGACGATCCGTTTATTGTCAAGGTGCTTGAACAGAATATCAAGGGTGAGCAGTGTGCTATCAAAGCGTACAACAGCCTGCTCAAGAAGACCCGGGACAAAGATCCGGTCACCTACAACATCGTGCTCGGTATCCTCCAGATGGAAGTCGAGCATGAAGAGGATCTTCAGGCGTTGCTTGAGGATGTCAACATCATTATGAAAAACAAATAATTTCTCTCTTTTTTTGAAATTTGGAAGTCGTAATTTCGAACGTACCACGATTTGGGATCTGGTGTTTTGTTATCCCTGCTCCAGGAACGCACAAGAGTTACGGACTCCGGCATACCTGATGAATATCCGTGTTTTTTTCATGCGATACAGGTGGAGGTGAGGGGGTCTGCCATTGTGCTATAATCGGCACTATCCTCATTCTTAAATACTATTTACCGCCATTTCCCTGTAATGAACAGGAGTGTTTTTAATGGGCATTGAACACGTGAGCGGGAAAAAGAAGAGTACGGTTATGCACTGAGCACCTGCGGGTGGTGCAATAAGACAAAGGAACTTCTGCGTGAGCTGGGTATCGAATTCGATTACACGTATGTCGATCTCCTTGAAGGAAAGGAGCAGGATGAAGCAATGAATACGGTCGAGCGCATCAACTCTTCTGGCTCGTTTCCCACCCTCTTTATCAATGATAAAAAATCCATTGTCGGTTTCAAAGAGCAGGAAATACGGGAGGTATTCCGGTAAATGGCTCTCATTCAGATCAAGCCGGAGGATGTAGTAGCCGTCTACCATATCCTGCAAAAAGAGGCAAAAGATGGAGGTTACCAACTGAACCCGGATGCCGAGTTCACAAAAAATCTTATTGCCGGTCTTTTGAAAAATGAGCAACGCTACGGGTACCGTGCCTGCCCGTGCCGGCTTGCGTCCGGTAAAAAGGAGTAGGATCTCGATATTATCTGCCCTTGTGATTACCGGGATCCTGATCTCAATGCTTTCGGGGCGTGCTACTGTGCCCTGTATGTCAGTGACGAGATCGCATCCGGCAGGAAAACTACCGCACAGGTCACCGAACGACGCCCCCCGCGAGCGGAGCGCGGAAATCAAGGTGCCCGGCAGACGATCTCTCTCTCATCATCACCCATTGCTGCTCTTCCCTTCCCGGTATGGCGCTGTAAAGTCTGCGGTTATCTGTGTGCGCGTGATCAACTGCCGGGGATCTGCCCGATTTGTAAGGTGACCCGGGACCGGTTTGAGCGGTTCATGTAATCTTTTTTTTTTTTTAATCAGCCATTCATGGTCAATCCAATCATTCGTTGTCATTTCCCAATCATGATATAATGCAGCAGTCAGATAGTACAGGTATGGCAGGCACCATAAAAATCGAGATTATCGGCCTGAAAGATTCTGAATGCTGCCCGTTTCCCTGTGATGATAACCGGACCTGCGGGCTTTCCGACTGCTTCCCGACCGGTAAATTCACTGCTGCATTCGATGCACTGGCAGCAAAACTCAGGAAAGATTACGGTGACCGGGTGGAGCTCAAACTCACGCTGGTTGATGACGGGGTACCGGATTATGTGAAGAAAGTGATAGAGGCCGATTTCCCCCCGCTGCCCATCGTTCTGGTGAATGGAAAACTCACCCGTATCGGGAGTATTGCGCTTGACCGGATCAAAAAAGAGATAGATGCGGTTTGCTGATGTTCAGGTTACCCTTGTAAGGGCACCATTCCCGAGATCGTAATAGAGCCCGTGTACCTGCACTCTCTCCTCATTAACTGCTTTTTTTAACAGGGGGTAAGTATGGAGATGTTCGATCTGGAGCCTTACGTTCTCCTGTTCTACTAAGCGATACCGCTCGTCCTTTTCGAGCACGGTTGTCGGGGGAGCGATCGTTTTGTCCACCCGGACTTTTGCCTCCTGGGCATTGTTTAACCAGAGTGGTATATACGAATCGGTACTTCCCTTATCGAGTGCCCGGATCGCACCGCAGTTTGAATGCCCGCAGATGACCACATCCTCAACCTTGAGATGGACAACCGCGTATTCGAGCAAGGTGGCAACGTTCCAGTCATGGATGGGCACGATATTGCCGATATTTCTCTGGATGAAGAGTTCTCCTGCTCTTGCTTGCGTGATATGCCCCGTCTGAAGTCGTGAGTCCGAGCACCCAATCCAGAGCACAGTCGGGTGCTGGCTGGATGCCAGTTCCTGGTAGTAATCGATATTAGGGGTAAAATCAGATGCCCTGAACTTAAAATTTCCCAGCAATAATTTGTCGATCATTTTTGTAGTATTCTCCTTGTTTATGGCAACTCCCCATTACACACACATCAGGGAGTGTGCCGTAATGCTCACTCGTAAGGGAAATCAGTTAAATTTTGTGCTTTACGATCCAATGGACATAATTTAAGGAAAATGGGAAATTGTATCCCCCGTTTGTTATTCTACCGGCGAAACGTCTTTCTCATCTGCTATCCGCGCATTAAATAAATCATTTCACCGGTTCGTTCTGATTTCATATCCTGACCCGGATTGGGGTGGATTATCCAATGCAACGTCCCCAAAAAGCGTGTCCACGGTTAAAACATAGACAACAGCAACCGTTTTTTATTAAAAAGCACGATGCATTTATCGTAATGAAATGGTAACATAAAGAAATAGAAATCGAAATGATGATCTGAATGGACGATTACCCTTATCATATCACTACCCGAATAACTGGTTTTGTGGAGGTGCTGTATACCGATCATATCTTCTTATGCTGAGCCGGAACCGTTCAGCGAGGATCAGACGCTCCTCACCCTTTATACACTTGCCGGAGAGGAGAGTGGGGGTTTTGTCACATTCCGCCCTCATTTTTTTATCCGGGTTGGCAAAGTCTTGTTCTCCCAGAGTGCCGTTGCCTCACCGGTCCAGGTTATCGGTCCTGTGGAAGTACGGGAGCTTTCCCCTGCCGAACTCGTCCGTGCTGAACGGGAGCTCTGGATCCACTACCATCAGCAGACCGCTGATCGGGTCAATGACCGGCTCTTTGCTGCCTTTGCGGGCACCAAACTGATAGGGGTGGCACGATGCTCACGCCATCCGGATGGCTTGGACGTCGACGCCGTCTATGTCCTGGACGAATACCGGCGCCGTGGATTTGCCCGTTCGGTTATGATCCTTCTCATAGAAGAGTGCGGCAGGCAGGAGACGCTCTACATGCACTCGAAGACTGAACTGGTGGATTTCTATGGAAGTCTGGGTTTCTATCCCATAGCCGAGAATGATCTGCCAAAAACCATCCGGGACCGATTCGGGTTCTTTATGGGAAATCTCAAAGGTATTGAGGTATGCCCGATGAAACGGGATCCCGCTGCTCTTCCAACGAAACAGAATACCTGATACAGGTGCAGGGCATGAACGACCAAACTATATTCAACCGGAAAACGGGGAAAAAATGGGCAAATCTCTGCTGTGTTCACACGGGTATGTGCATAACCGGGTCATCGGGAGCAAAGAATGATTGTTGAACTTTTCATTCTTGTAATTCTGGTTCTTCTGGCCGGCACAATCTTTCCCCTCATAGCTGCATCGCTGGACCGGAGATCCGTACGGACGATATCGCTCTCCTGCATAATCATTGCATCAATACTGCTGGGCAGTCTCTCTCTTCTGATCCTGTTCTCCGGCGAATCTGTGCCCTTTACTCTTTACCAGCCCCTGCCTTTAATTTCCCTTTCATTTGTTATCGACCGGCTCGCTTCATTTTTCCTGCTTATCATCACACTCGTATCGACTTGTGTTGCTCTTTACTTCACCGAATATATTGAGCATATGGACGGTCATTCCCGCAGGAACCTGCTTTGCGGTTGTACCAGTCTTTTCATTCTCGCAATGGTACTCATCGTCACTTCGGCAAACACGCTCTCTTTTTTCCTGTTCTGGGAATTGATGGCTGCCAGTTCGTTCCTGCTCGTGACCTATGAATATACCCACGATGAGACCAGAAAAGCCGGGATCTTTTATTTTCTCATGACCCAGCTCTCATCGCTTTTTGTCCTGCTGGGAATCATCGTTCTCTATGTTTTGACCGGGTCGTTAGCGATCTCCCCTTTGTCATCTGCATCAACTCCCATGGTTACGGTTGCATTTCTCCTTCTTTTTGCGGGATTCTCCATAAAGGCAGGAATCATCCCGTTCCACAAGTGGCTTCCGTACGCACACCCGGCAAGCCCATCCCCCATCTCCGCTCTTATGTCAGGAGTGATGCTCAAGATCGCGGTGTATGGTCTTGTGCGTTTCTTATTAGATGTCTTCACGTCGGATCTCTGGTGGGGTGTGCTGATCCTTGCCGCAGGTACTGCATCAGCGGTTCTTGGCATCATCTACGCATTAAAAGAGCATGATGTCAAGGGAATGCTCGCCTATTCGAGCATTGAGAATATTGGGATCATTTTTACGGGTATTGGTCTGTCAGTGATCTTTACTGCCAGTAATCTCCCCCTGCTTGCAACCATCAGCCTGCTCGGGGCCCTCTTCCACTCCTTAAACCATGCCATGTTCAAGAGCCTGCTCTTCCTTACTGCGGGTTCCGTTGTGTCTGCCACCCATACGCGGGATATCGAGCACATGGGAGGACTTGCCCGCCGTATGCCGGTCACTTCTGCGCTCTTCTTTGTTGGCGCAGTCTCGATTGCTGCATTGCCCCCCCTCAACGGGTTTGCCAGCGAGCTCCTAATCTTTATCTCGTTTTTTACTTCTGTTGCTTCGGTACAGCCACTGTTTAAAGTACTCCTGTTTATCTGCCTTGCCCTGTTTGCCCTGACCAGTGCGCTGTCAGCAGCATGTTTTGTCAAGGCGTTTGGATCGATCTTCCTTGCCCTCCCTCGTTCTCCTGAGAGCGCCGCTGCCCGCGAAGTCCCCCGTGCCATGTTGATCGGGCCGGGGATTCTCGCGGCTGCCTGTATTCTTTTGGGAGTATGTGCCCTCCAGATCTTTGCCATCGTTGGTTTTGCCATTCCCCTGCCGGATATGCTGCTGGTCAGCCTGCTGCTCCTGGGCATGGCTGGTCTCACGTATGCGGTGCTGTATTTCACCGCTTCCCGCGAAGTGCGGGTAAGTGAAACCTGGGGATGCGGGGCGCTCTCGCAGCAGGCATCGGCAGAATACAGTGGTCACGGTTTCTCAGAACCTCTCGACATCATCTTCTCTGCAATCTACCGCACCCGGACAAACAATGAGCGGAAGTTCTTTGACCCGAAGAACTGCCTCTTTAAAGAGGGTTATGGAGAGATCCGTCTCTTAAAAGTTTTTGAGGAATACCTCTACCATCCCCTCGCAAAGCAGTCCCTTCTGGTAGCAAATCGTATTTCCCGCTTCCAGAACGGGTGCCTTGATACCTATCTCCTCTATGTCTTTATCACGGTCATCACCCTGATCATTTTCCTTGGGTGGTTTGCATGAACCTGGATTTTTTCCTCTATCTTGTGATCAATACGCTTGTCGTCATTGCAGTTTCACCCCTCTTTGTCAGCCTGATAAAGAAGATCAAAGCCCGGACACAGGGACGGCAGGGCCCTTGTGTCTTCCAGACCTACTTTACCTTAATAAAACTGTTGAAAAAAGAGGTCATCTACTCCCCGAACTCCTCACGGATCATGCGGGTCACCCCCCTGGTTACGATGGCAGCTATCCTTGTTGCTGCTCTCTTTGTCCCGCTGGTCTTTGTTCCCGAGTCTGTCGGGGGTATCGGCAACATCATCCTCTTTTTGTACCTGCTTGCACTGGCCCGGTTCTTCATGGCACTCGCCGGTCTGGATGCCGGTAGTTCCTTTGGGGGTATGGGAAGTTCGCGGGAGATGAGCATCTCATCCATCATCGAGCCCACGACCATTGTCGTCTTTGCTGCGCTCGCGTTCGTCTTTAAGACCCTCAATATATTTGACATGTTTGCCATCTCCGTATCCACCGGGTCACCGTCCCCTTCAACGCTGATCCTGATCGCTATCTCGCTGTTCATCATCATTATCGTGGAGACCTCGCGGATACCGGTCGATAACCCGGAGACGCATCTCGAACTGACCATGATCCATGAGGGGATGATCCTCGAACAGTCGGGCAGGAACTTAGCTCTCATGGAACTCTCCGCTGCCGTCAAGATGACCGTACTTATGGCGCTCCTCATCAACCTGATCGTCCCCTTCGGGCTTACGACTACCCTCACCCTTGCAGGTATTCTTATCGCCGTGATCGTATTCACCGTGAAAGGTTCGATCCTTGCCGGAATAATCGGGCTCTTTGAATCATCGATGGCCAAGAAACGGTTCTTCCAGCTCCCCAGTCTCTTTGCCATGGCATTCTTCTTCTCGACCATTATCATCATCATCGAGGTGTTCTCATGACCGAAACGGCAATAGCGGTTAGTATCATCAGGATCCTGTTTGTCTGCATCATCATTATTGCCGCATATATCATCTCTACGCGAAACCTGCTCACGGTGGTGTCAGTATATTCCCTCCAGAGTCTCACCCTTGTTGGCATCGCCCTTGCACTCTGGTCGCTTGAAGGTTCCATTGTTCTTCTGGAGATAGCGGTGGTTACGTTAATCAGCAAGGTAATCATCATCCCGTACTTTATCGCAACCATCCAGGAAAAGATACGGATAAAGCGGGACATCGAGTTCCATTTCCTGAGCCCCACAACTTCCCTGATTCTGTCTATGGCCCTGATGCTGGTCATCTACATGGCGCTTGGAAGAATTATACCGGGAAGAGACAACCTCTTCTTCTTTGGCGCTGTGCTGGGAATATCGCTGATGCTCATGGGCATGATGGTAACTTTCAGCAGGAAGCGGACGATCACAAAAGTACTGGGTTTTCTCTCTATGGAAAACGGGGTGCTCCTCTTTGGTATGTTTGTCACTGAACTCCCGTTCATCATCGAGTTTTTGATCATCATCGACTTAATTATCCTCGTTATCTTAACGACGATATTATCGGTCGGTATCGACTCGACTCTTGAGGATTACCACAAGCGCCTCCACCGTTTCCATCTCCTGGATGAGTCGGAGGAGGTTCCATGATCCTGATCGCATTTGTGCTGGTATCCGTAATCTCGCTTATCATCATCGCAGCCACCCACAATCACCGCCAGATGAACACTATCTGTATCATGCAGGCACTGATCTTTGCCGCGCTCGCTGCCTATATCGTGATGTTCCAGCAGGTACCGGTTGTTTCGTTTCTTGTCGGCAGCCAGTACTTCTTTATCGATCACCTCGGCCTTTTTGAAGTGCTCATTGCCACGGTCATTTTTGCCTGTGCTGCGGTCTATGCCCGTGGGTATGTCGAAGGGTTCCTTGAGAGCGGGGAACTGGAGAAGAGCAGCCTCAAGCTTTTCTATATAGCATGGGCCCTGCTCCTCCTGGTCACCGTTCTTGCGTTCTTCTCGGATAATCTCGCACTGTTCTGGATCTTCGCCGAACTGACAACGATCATCTCTGCAATGCTCATTGCCATTCTTGCAGCCCGCGACAACATCGATGCTGCGATAAAGTATATTTTCGTAGCCTCTGTTTCCATGCTCTTTGCCTTTGTCGGGTTCATCTTTCTCTTCGAGACATCGCGGGTCAGGCTTGGTACCGGTACCCTGAACTGGACGGTGCTCATGCAGCATGCCACTGTGTTTCCTGCGGGTATGATGATAGCGTCCTTTGTGCTCGTCTTTATCGGGTTTGCTGCAAAGTCCGGTATCTTCCCGTTCCATACCTGGCTGCCGGAAGCCCATGCCAAAGCCCCGTCGGCTGTCAGTGCCATTCTCTCGGGGGTCCTGTTGAATGTGGGCATCTACGGGATCATCCGCGTGTATGCGATTGTGCACCAGACAACTGCCCTTGCCACCATCGCACCGATGCTTGCGGTGTGTGGCCTCCTCACGATTGGCATTGCCGTCTTCTCCATACTCCCCCAGAAAAACTTAAAAAAACTGGTGGCATTCTCGAGCGTGGAGAATATGGGGATTATGCTGGTCGGTCTTGCCATCTCCACACCGGTTGCCTTGTTCTGGGTGCTCTTCCATATCATGGCGCATTCCTTAACAAAGGCATCCCTGTTCTTCTCTTCCGGCATCCTGCACCGTCAGTACCGGAGCCGGTTCTCGAGCGATGCAGCAGATGAGATTAAGGATGTATTCCAGCTCCAGCCACTTGCCGCATGGGGAATTATTTTCGGCGGGCTTGCGATCATCGGTATGCCCCCGTTCCCCATCTTCTTCACCGAATTCTTCATTATGCTGCAGCTGGGTACCGTCTCTTTATGGGTGCTCGGTGTGATGATCGTCCTGCTGTTCATTGCTGCCGGGGGACTGGGATACTTTGTGATTACGACCTTTACCCAGGTGTCTGAACCAGGTACCCCATCAGATATTGAACCGTACCGGACACCTGCCAGCATGAAGGTCCCTATCATCTTCCTGCTGGCGCTTCTCCTCGTTATCGGGATTGCTCTCCCGGCACATGGTATGGAGTTCCTCAACCAGATTGTAACGGAGCTGAAATTCTAAATGACTTCGGATATGGATATCGGGATCAGAGCGGCACAGGAATTTCTGGGCACCGATGCCCTGGCAGACCGGATCAGGAACGGGTCCAGTCATGAACACTATGTGCTCATCGAAGAGCCGGAATTTGAATCGGCGGTAACTCACCTGGCTGCAAACAAGTTCGTCCTGATAAGTCTCTTCTGCTGTGAAGGCTTCACGGCGAATGCTGCGCAGACGCTCTTTTACGTGTTTGAACGGAGGACCAGCATCCTGGTGCTTGTTTGCGGTGTCAACGGACGTGCGATGTCAATAGCCGGTATCTATCCTTCCGCATCATGGTTTGAACGAGAATGCCGGGACGGGTTTGGTGTCGAGTTTGAGGGGGCTTTTGATACCCGGCGGCTCTTCCTGCACGAGACGTATCCGGAGGGTTTCCACCCGCTGAAAAAAGCGTTTAAAAACGCACCGATTGTCAATAAGAAGACCGATGACCCTGCTGAAGAATACCTGTTCCGGGAAGTGAGTGGTGAAGGAGTGTACCAGGTACCGGTTGGCCCGGTGCATGCAGGGATCATTGAGCCCGGTCATTTCCGGTTCAGCGTGATCGGGGAGACGATCTTCAATCTTGAGATCCGGATGTTTTACAAGCACCGTGGCATCGAGAAGCTTGCAGAGGGCAGGCTCCCGCAGGAATGTGTGAGGATTGCCGAAGCGGTGAGCGGCGATGAATCAGTAGCAAATGCAACCGCGTTCTGCATGGCTGTTGAGCAGATATCACAGGTGCAGGTTCCTAACCGGGCATGGTACCTGCGGACGATCCTCCTTGAACTGGAACGTATCTGTTCGCACCTTGGGGATCAGGCAGGGATGCTTGTTGATGTGGGGTTCCCGCTGGGTGCCAACCAGTTTTCGGTGCTGCGCGAGGAATGTTTCCGCGAGAATGATCGTTTGACCGGCTCACGGTTCCTGCGGGAGATGGTCTCCCTTGGCGGGATGAGCCGGGATATCCTGAAAACACCGCTCGATGAGCTTGCTGCATTTGTTCGCCAGATGCGGAGCCGGTACAGGGTTGGGTTGAAGATTGTCCTTTCCACCGCATCGGTAATCGACCGGTTTGCCACTACCGGTGTAATCCACCCTGCACTGCTGCGCCCGCTCAATATCACCGGGCCAGCCGCACGGGCCTCCGGCGGAAAAGTCGATGTCCGTCTCAACCACCCGTATGGCATCTATGAACAGTTTGCTCCAAAACCGCAGCGGCTCCGGGATGGGGATGTGCTCTCCCGGTTTACAATCAAGGCCTCGGAGGTCATGGACTCGTTCGATCTGATTGAACATCTGATTGCTGCTATTCCTGAAGGAGATGTCAGCACCGATGCCCCGATCCGCGATGGATATACGCTTGCCCTGGTTGAATCTGCCCGTGGCCAGAACCTCTGCTGGGTCTGGATCAGGGCAGGTGCAGTTGAGCGGTACAAGGTCAGGACCGCATCTTTCTGTAACTGGCTGGCGATCGAGCATGCGGTGCAGGGCAATATTGTCCCGGATTTCCCGGTGATCAACAAGAGCCTGAATCTCTCATATGCGGGGACGGACCTGTGAGGCGAAGAGAATGGTAAATGCATTAATCTGTCTCCTGAAAAAGAAAGTGACCGAAGAGATGCTGGTCCGTAATGAAGATGTAGAGGCAATCGGTCGCGAGATCAAAACCGCAATCGATGCGGTCTTCGGCCGGAGCCTGGCGATCCGCGAACTGGATACCGGCAGTGACAATGCCACGGAAATTGAGATCAACAATCTCAGTAACCCGTTTTACGATGTGGAACGCTTCGGTATCATCTTTGTTGCTTCTCCCCGCCATGCAGATCTCATTATCGTGACCGGTGCAGTGACGCACAACATGGCAATCGCCGCAAAAAAGACCTACGATGCCATGCCGTCTCCCAAATTTGTTGTCGCGGTTGGCGATGATGCCTGTACCGGGGGGATTTTTGCCGGCACTTATGCAGTTCTTGGCGGTGCGGATAAAATTTTCCCGGTAGACCTGAAGATCCCGGGCAATCCTCCCACCCCTACCCAGATCCTGACAGGCCTGCTTGCTTTGATGAAGCAGGCCCGTAAAGCATAGGGGTTAAAAAATCCTTTTTTCTGCCCGGTTATTACGGGGACAATATATACTCCCGGGGAATACCGGTACAGCTATGAGACCGGTACGTAAATGGGGGCCGGGACCCTATCCGGTTGCCATTGTTCACGGGGGTCCGGGAGCTCCGGGTGAGATGGCACACGTGGCAAGGGAACTATCCCAGGTAAAATGTGTGCTCGAACCCTTCCAGACCGAGATGTCTCTTGAAGGGCAGATCCAGGAGCTTCGGGAGGTCCTGTCAGAGCATGGCCAGGTACCGGGAACCCTCATTGGTTTTTCGTGGGGGGCATTTCTCTCATGGATGGTTGCTGCACGGTATCCCGCGCGGGTCAGGAAGTTGATCCTTGTCAGCAGCGCTCCCTTCGAAGAGCAGTATGCCGCTTCGATTACAAAGACCCTACTGTACCGGCTCAAAGCTCCCGAACGTGCTGAAGCGCAGGCATTACTGAAACAGATTGACGATCCTTCAACCCCGAACAAGGATACCCTTCTGGGGAGATTGGGGTGCCTCCTTGCGATTGCGGATGTGTTCGATCCGATCACGCTGGAAGATGAGGCGTTCCACTACCCGTATGACATTTTCAAGAGGGTCTGGGATGAGGCTGCTGAACAGCGGCGGAGTATGGCCCTCCTCCGTATGGCGCATTCGATCAAATGCCCGGTGGTTGCAATTCACGGTGACTACGATCCTCATCCGGCCAAAGGTGTGAATGACCCGCTCGCCCGGGAACTTTCCGACTTTAAGTTTATCCTTCTCGAGAAGTGCGGTCACCGGCCGTGGATTGAGCGGAATGCGGCTGAGGAATTTTTTGGGATTCTTGCTAAGGAGATATGAAGAAGAGGATTATCCGGAATTTACCGGATCCTTCCCCCCAAACTATTAGCCGGAACCTTGCTGGAGCGTACTTGAGCAGTTAAAGCGGGACTTGGTATCACATTTTTTTGCATGTTTTTGTTCCATAATTTTCGTTTCTCACTGCACATTTTCATAGCAGACCCTGCTTAAATTTTTTTGCTCTGTAGAAATGATTTCCTCACGAAGAAAAATCGAGTGAAAAACAACCGAAAGATCTAAGGTATGGTGTCTCCTTACAATGTTATGCTAGTAAAGAATAAGGAGACAATTAATAAATCGTCCTGTCGGTTTATCAGTTTTATCAAACATGCATATTCCC
>JBAZRZ010000008.1:0-44877 GCA_041662685.1 Methanoregula sp. | reverse complement strand
GATGACTCCGTCATCAGTCTACATGAACAAAATCAATTTCAACAAAGACCGAAAATATATCAAAAGCGGACAAAAACTCTGTCAACAAAACGGACATTAATTGTGGCACGCGACAGATACTGATGTCCCCCTCAGGAACTCGGACTGAATGATCGCATATCTTACATCACGGATATCGTTTTTCGGAAATTCCAATACCGCTTCTGCGGTAGTTTGTCCTATCACTGTTGACTGGTTGAGAACGATCGCGATAAAGAACATGCTGAAACTCACGATAAATCCCATAAGCACAATCCACTGTGCATCATCATTCAGTCGCGCCACATGAGCACCTCCACGAATACGGCACGGTGTCACCACAAATCGCTTTATTCACGATCACCCACTTCTTAGCACGGCCCGTATGTTCTCCACCCGTCATTTCACGGGAGGAGCTGATAGGGTGGCTTTCAGTTGCATTGTTATTAGTTATATTCCGGCAGGTATAACTCGTGGACAACTGGATAAAATCCATACTCGAATTGATCTTATTGTAATAATCCGGAGATACTCCACACCTGTTGTTGATCTAGTACAAAAAACTTGTTCTGAATGTTGTATTAGGGACGCTAATGGGATCCTTAATGATGGCCTGCAACGGTGATTTTGCCACCGAACTGTCAGTGGGGACATCCATCATCTCTAACGCGTCACCCCCCAGTACTTCGAGTTGCATATCACTGATATGCGTATCCCCAGGGGTATACACTGAAGTACTGTTGACCACAATGAGAGCAGTCAGAAGCATGATCAGGCCAGCCGCAATCCCCTCGATGGTGTACAGTTGCCCATCCGTGTTTACCACACAGCCACCTCCAAGACAGCATCTTTTAATGCGGGTTGGGTTACATTTGCGGGATAGTAATTGTAGTCAAAAGGCCGGGTCTGGGTATTATTCAGGAACGGTTGGCCTTCTTTATCCAAAGGATACAGTGGATCCGATGGATCATGTATTTCAAATGTCAGGTTGATGTAGATCGCTTCGTACTTGTCTGTACTGGAGAAAAACCCCGGTTCAAATACCATTGAGAGATTCATATCATCACCGAGTTCGACTGGAGGTTTTACTGCGGTCGTACCCCAGTTGACATAAGAATAATTCTCGAATGCCGCCACTGGTGAAAAGGCATAGAGGTTCAAATCCCCGGTATGGGTCTGGTAGAATTTTACATTTGACGAATTGACTTTCGGTGTATTTGGATGTGCAGTCTTATTTAGCGTCTTCTAAAGATCAGTAATATTGATAATGATCCGATCCCCTTTTGGAGATATACGGTACGCTGCATCCCCGTTTGGATTGACGATATTACCAACATCACCGGTAAGGAGGTGTGATGAATTGATTACAATCCTAAACTCGTTTTTTGTCACATTTACCGTACTGTTGTAGTAGCCATACGTATTGATAATCGTTGTACCGATCGTTGTGTTGATCGAACCCTTGATTTTTACGTCCCTGCGGATATACCCGTACGGGTAGTTGACGGGAACAACATCACCAACGGACCGGGGAGTATCCTCACCTACAGTCATGAGGGAAATGTTGAACCGGTAGGGACAGTCCCCGAAGATCACCGTTTTCTGATAATCTTTCGGATAGATAAATCCTTTAGGGTCTGTAGTAGAAGGGTCTGTAGCCGACAAACAGAAAAACCGGGTCACCTTGTTTTCATCGAGAATACGGGGCGTGTCTTTTGAGACTGCAAGGCCAAATCTTGCAACATCACGCGGATCGTTCTGGAACTCCCATGGCACATCGGGTGCCAGTAGATCGACAGCCCCCGGATCCTCCATCAGAATCACCCCTGCCCGGTATGCAACCGCATCGAAATCTATCGTGTGTGACTGAAGGCCAATAAACAGTCATGGTACCATGGTCGCCACCCAGATAAAAGTAATCATAAAGATAGTGAAACGAAGGATTTTGTTAATATTCGGTCTGGTTCTGCTTATTGGTTCTGCGGTTGCAATTGACCTTTCCCCCTCAACCATTAGCAACAACCATCCGGGCTGGCTCATCGCGAATGATGGGAATGACCATTCTACCATCACTGTTTATGTACTGGCGGGTTCCCTCGCAACTGCTGTCAGGAGTGCAAATGTTACCTTCTCTCTTGATTCTGCTTCTCTGGATTTAGGAACGATCTCCCCTGCCGCACCGGCAGATGTTCAAACCGGTGCTGATGGAAAAGCAACAGCAGTTTTCACAACAAGCAAAAAAAGCGGCAATGCAACTATCAAAGCAAAAATCTCTTTTTACGATGGGGAGACAACTGATGTTCAGGTTGTTACTTACCAGCGGATCGATCACGACACACCCCAAGTGGCGACTTTTGATAAGTACCCGACCACGTTACAGGTCGGTTCAAATACAAGTGTAAAGGTCACCCTCGTCGATCGCTGGGGCAATCGCATCGATAACAAAAATATTGCAGAAACCATCCGGCTCACTATGGATGGTGAAGGGGATTCTGGATTAAAAGATAGTCTGAATAACTATGTTCCCCAGAATTCCTATTATACCGATTCAGAAGGTAACGTATCTGCCGATCTCAGAATCTCTACGTCTGTGAGACATAATTACATCCAGATGGATCCGATCGGCAATATTGTCGTTCCCCCAAGCAAGGACATTGAGGGTGTTGCAGATGCGGGAACTGAACCCTGGTATATCGTGCAGACCGTTGCTCTGACTGCCAGTGGGAAAACATCACTCCTCCCTGCGGGCTTGGACCCGGCAAACGCTGTGGAAATTTATTACACGGTGACGGATAAGTACGACAACCCGATAACCGGGACATCCGTGAAATGCGATTCAACGGATGGAAAGACCGTTTCTGCAACTACCAATAAATGGGGAATTGTAGCATTCACCTTCGGTCCGAAAACGATCGGGAATGACACCATCACGGCGGTCCCTCTCGGGAATGCGAGCACAACCAAAGGCGCTGTGTGCAAGAATACCGGAACCATCGGGTATTGTAGTCAGAGTGTTAGATATTTTGATGATGCTCCTATAGACCTGACATTTTCCGGAAATCCGCGATCTATGGCGAGTTTTAAACCAGATTCCCCCACTCAGGCCGTTCTTCAGGCACGGGTGATTAATGAAAACGGTGACCCGGTATTCGGAGAGATGGTCAAATTCTCGCTTGAGACCGAGACGCTCACGTATCCCGGGGGGTTCTATCATGAGATGACCCCCCCAGCCTCTCTACCTTATTACCCGTGCCAGTGGGAAGTGGGGGATATGCAACAGTATATTTCACCCAGGGGAGATTCGCTGGACCCACAGAACTGCCATACAATGCCACAGCCACCGGGCAGATTGTCGCGAATGCAACGTGGATAAACAAGACCGGCTTCCCGATCAGCCGGTATGTCGCGCGGGTCTGGAAAAACTATCCGTATGTCAGCACATCGTCGTTAGGGGACTGTGGGAACTCTCAAGTGGGAGACCAGATAAACATCGCCATAAAACTTGTCGGGGACGGTGCGGCACTCATGCCGAAACCCATTGATGTGGTGCTCTGTACGGATCGATCAGGCAGTATGATGATGGATAATCCGGACCGTATGGTCAACATTATGGCAGCGGCATCGACATTTATAGACCAGATGGATCCCCTCAATGATCATATCGGGGTTGTCTCGTTTGGTCAAAAGAGAACGGCGATAGCAGAATCCTATTCCGGCATGGGACCCGGAATAGATAGTGTTACAAGTGATGATACTATATACAGAGCCGCTCATTATAGTTCCAGTCCTAAATATTACACCGACTATGCAACAGTAGATAACCAATTAGCCGTCGATAAATCACAAGTCAAAGCGACTATTAATACAATGGTTCCTTACTCTGGTACCCCGATGAGGGATGCAATACGTAAATCGGTTCAGGAAATTAATACGAGGGGAAGAACAGGAGACACAGTAAGGGCAATCATCGTGTTTACGGATGGAGATTATAATTACTATGGCGATCCGCTTGCACGGGGAACCGGATACTCCTCAAGCAAATATGACCCCACTGCATATGGGGATTTGGATCAAGATTATATGACGTATAGCGATGTGGACGGATACCAGAATATGGCTCTCTATGCAAAGAGCAAAAGTATCAGGATCTATACGATAGGGTACGGCAGCTTATCCACGGGTGCAACTACAACATTGAGTAACCTGGCCACTCAAAGTGGCGGTAAATCCTACACCGCGACATCTGCAAATATTGCAGATGTATATACGTCGATTGCCGGTGACCTGCAGGAAACGGTAGGTGGCGGGACTCTGATCGGTCTTAATTTAGGGAAAATAAAGATCAATGACGACCCGGCCTTGGATGTCCGGAATTATATGAAGTATATACATGAGGCACATTCTCCTGCACAATCCACTGACTCCACATATATCAACAAGACCAGCATCGACAAAGACGGCGTCTACCACCAGCTTATCAGCGAGACCCGTGACGATACCGCGGCTTGGAATGCCAGTACCATGTCCTTTGATGTCGGCGATATCAAGCTGAACGAAACATGGAGCACAACATTCTGCCTTAACCTGACCCAGGCAGGAACGATCGATCTGTTTGGCCCCGACAATTCAAACATCTCGTTTATAGATGCGGCTACGGGTAAAACGATCACGGGGGGATTTATTCCACCAATGCACTGCAAGGTTGTGGATAACTCTACTACTCCCGGGTTTGGCAGCAAAACGCTCATTGTAGATAACCTCTCATTCGTTAATGGCGCAAGTTCTGATCCGAATGTCCGGACCATAAAGTGGAATACCACGTATAATGGTGATAAAACCGTTACGGACGCGATCCAGTACCTTGTGAAGGATGATCTGCAGTGGAAGACCATTCCCGGTGGATTGGTATCCATATCTACAAAGGCATTCGACAAAACGGAACAGCATACCATAGATACATCGGATACTACATTATGGCCCGGATATCACTTTGAAATACGGATCGTTGCAGAAGCAGAGGATGCAAAACCGGCGATGACGGATGTAATCCCCTTAAACAAAGTATCACCCATCGGCACCATATATATCAAACTCGATTAATTTTTTTTCGGTCTTTTATCCACTTGCTATCACTTCTCAAGCGAGTATGCGGGTGAACATTCGTTTTTTCACATGATGGAACTGGTTATCCCCATTAATAGTGAAAGATATCAATCCACAAAAAAAGTTTCAAATGGGAAGCCTTGGATGCCCGTATCCGAAAGGAAGAATCAGCGTATCATCTACCTCTCGTTAGAACTGTTGGGGGGAGAAATTGATGACAATCACGGGTATTTACGGCACAATCTTCGATATAGGTATCTCTAAAATATCCTCAGCCCCACACGCCTTAAGCCGGGGGATCAGCTTGTTGACCATGTTCTTCTGCACCACGGTCTGGATACTGTAATAATCAATCCGTGAAGCTGGCTCACGGTCGGCTTCTTCATCACCGGCAGAGCAGCAACGATCCGCTCTATCGATGCGGATGGCACGTTCATCGTCAGGAGCACCTTGTTCCTCGCTTCGATCACGCCGAAAAGCAGCGTCCGGATCTCCTCGATCTCCCTGTGTTTTACCGGGTCTGCCCAGCTTGCCTTGTTGGCACAGATCACCGTGTGCGACTCTATGATCTGCCCGATGATCTTCAACCCGTTCTTGCGCAGCGTGGTGCCGGTCTCGGTCAGGTCAACAACCACATCCATGAGATCCGGTACTTTCACTTCGGATGCACCGTAGGAATGGAAGAGCTGGACGGGGATTTTTAAGTCCTCGAAAAACTTCTTCGTCATCTCAGGGTATTCTGTGGTCACCCGGCTGTTCGGCCGGATACCGCTGACCTCATCAACCAGTTCATCGTGCATGTCGATGCACGATATCACGCGATCCGGGAAACGGGGGGGATGGATTCACAACAGATGCAGGGATGGTTTGCGATAACAATCGTTGGCAGGTATGTTTGCAGTCGTGGGGATCTACGTTACCGGTTGAACGGAAATTACCCTGGTATTCATCGGGAGAAGGGCATTCATGCCATTGATCATCTTCCTGCTGAAACTGATCCAAGGTGTGCAGGCAGATGCAGCAGTGGATTTTTTTAATTATTGCCAGTCAATAGTATTATTGCGTCAATCGCTCATCACACCATAGGAGATCACTATGACTGAGGTTATTCTCAAAGTCCCAGCAGATATTGTAGATGCCATCCGCCTTCCGCCCGATGGTATCCATGCCGAGCTGCAGAAGGAACTGGCACTTGCCCTCTATAAACGCGGGATTTTATCTTCCGGCAAAGCCTGTGCTCTTGCCGGTCTTTCCCGATGGGAATGGATAGAAGTTTTAGGGCAAAGGAAGGTTTCCCGTCACTACACCACAGGTGACCTTGAAAAGGATATTGCCCATGTCAAACGCTGTAAGTGATTCCTCACCTTTGATTCACCTTGCGGCTATCGGGCGCCTTTCCCTTATCAGGGATTATTATGATTCCATTATTATACCAACGGCAGTCTGGCGGGAAGTGGTGGAGCAGGGTGAAGGCCGAAAAGGGGCGATGGAGATCAAAAATGTCCGTGCTGATGGATGGATTACTGTTGTATCGCCAAAGAATGCCGCACTAATTAAAGCCCTTTTGCAGGATCTCCATGAAGGCGAAGCAGAGAGCATCGCTCTAGCTATTGAGTTAACTGCGGGTATTATTATTCTCGATGAAACGGAAGCGCGACACTGTGCAGAGCAGCACGGTTTACCTGTGAGTGGAATTATCGGCATCCTTTTACAGGCAAAGGCAGACGGAAAGATCAAGTCGATGCGAGCTGAGCTGGAACGATTGCATAAAACAGGGAACTTCTGGATCAGTAAATCTTTGCATCAGATGCTCCTTACAACAGCGGGTGAAAACAGGAAATAATCTCTTTCAGGATCGATCACGCGGATCTCCATCTATCTTATTTCTGACAGTTTTTTCCAACACCATCGCACGCTGTTTTCGCCAATCCCTTTTTGCCCCACTAAATGGGAAAACGCCAATTCAATTTTGATCAGCTGCCCCCAGACAATCTGTTCACGGTAATGTGAAACCGGTTCGCCCCTTTCGAAATGGAAGGTCGCGGCCCACTAAAAAAGTTTCAAATTGGGGTTGTTGAATGCCCGTATCCGAAAGGAAGAATCAGCGTACCATCTACCTCTCGTAAGAACTGATCGGGTGCAGCAGTTCGATAAGCCACCTGCGCTGGGCCCCGGTGGAAATGCAAGGTCTTCACGGCACAATCTTCGATATGGGTATCTCTAAAATATCCTCAGCCCCACACGCCTTAAGCCGGGGGATCAGCTTGTTAACCATGTTCTTCTGCACCACGGTCTGAATACTGTAATAGTCAATCCCGTGAAGCTGGCTCACGGTCGGCTTCTTCATTGCCGGCAGGGCAGCAACGATCCGCTCCATCGATGCGGATGGCACATTCATCGTCAGGAGCACCTTGTTCCGCGCTTCGATCACGCCTAAAAGCAGCGTCCGGATCTCCTCGATCTCCCTGCGTTTTACCGGGTCTGCCCAGCTTGCCTTGTTGGCACATATCACCGTGTGCGACTCTATGATCTGCCCGATAATCTTCAACCCGTTCTTGCGCAGCGTGGTACCGGTCTCGGTCAGGTCAACAACCACATCCATGAGATCCGGTACTTTCGCTTCAGATGCGCCGTAGGAATGGAAGAGCTGGACGGGGATTTTTAAGTCCTCGAAAAACTTCTTCGTCATCTCAGGGTATTCTGTGGTCACCCGGCTGTTCGGCTGGATCTGGGAGACGTTCTCGATCGGTTCGTCGCGGTGAACCGCGATCACGATCTTCACGTTGCCCTCCCCGGTTTTGCTGTACGAAAGGTTGGCCACCTCCACGACATCGGAGTTCGTCTCGTTCACCCAGTCAAGGCCGGAGATACCGATATCAAAATAGCCTTTCTCCACGTATGTGGGGATCTCCTGAGGGCGCAAGATCTTGATCTTGCCAATCCGCTCATCAGCAATGCGGGGATTGTAATCACGATCCGTGCGCTTGACCTCAAGATCTGCTTCCTTGAAGAGCTGGAGTGTCTGCGCTTCAAGGCTGCCTTTCGGGAGTGCGATGGTAATCATACCATACACTGTTCGCGGTAAAAACAATAAAGATAAGGGGTGGGGAGGATGTCTCGCAGGGGTTCACTCAAACGTGTGAACCACAAGCCCACTCAGGAGTTTGGGCTCGAACCACGTGGACTTCGGGGGCATGACCCCGCCTGCATCTGCAATGGACAGGACCGTCTCTACCTTGACCGGCTGCATGGCAAACGCGAGCCGGTATTCCCCGTTGTCGACAAGCCTTTCCAGATCTGCAACCGGTCGGGCACCCCCGAGATACTGGAGCCGGGCGTCGCCACGGGGATCGGTGATCCCCAGCATGCCCTCCAAAACCCACTGCTGGAGCACCGCTACATCGAGCGCGTCCAACGGTGCTGCATTCTTATCGAGCAGGCGTGTGCACTCGTACCACTGGCCCCCGAGATACATATGCACGATATGGTAGCGTTCCGGCTTCTTGCACTTCGGCCGGATGTTATACCCGCGCCCGTCGACCCTGCCGTACGGTTCGACATCAAAATATTTTTTCAGGGCATCGAGGAAGGTGTCCTGCGTATACGTGCCAAGATCCATGAGCAGCCGGCTGTAGCCATGAATCTTCACCTTGTCGTGGGCAAACATAACTCCCATGAACCGGAAGGTCTCGGCATCGCAGGGGACTTTTGCTGCGATCCTGCGGTCCGCCACATTCACGGCCGCCTTTGCCCGGTGGTGCCCGTCTGCGATATAGAGCGAGGGAAGGTTTGCAAAGTGCTGCTCGAACCGGGTAAGGATTTCGGGATCCGTGATCCGGAAGATCTGGTGGACGCCGCCTTCATCGGTGCGCACCTCTGCATCGGGAACTGCACCTCCTGAAACCTGCGCATTGATGAGCGAATAAATATCCCCGCTGTTACGGAACAGGAGTACTACGGGTCCATTGTGCGCTTTGACTGCCTCGATATGCCGGGTCCGGTCCTCTTCCTTCTCATACCGGGTCTGCTCATGCCTGCGGATGTGATTCTGCCGGTAATCGTCCACATCGAGACAGCAACAGAGACCAAGGAACGTATCCCCGTCCTGCTTCACCCGGTATGCGTACATGCCGGGCTCGGGGTCCTTTCGTATCTTTCCCGATGTCTTGAGTGCTTCAAAATTCTCGTGCGCCCGCTCGTATACCCGGTCATCGTGGGGGTCGATACCGGGCAGCTCCGCATCCGGCCTGCTCACGCACAGGAAACTCTCGGGTTTTTTCTCAATGATTCTGCGGGCTTCTTCTGCCGTCACGACATCATACGGGACCGCAGCAACAGCCTGGGCACATTCACGGGTGGGGCGCACCCCGGAAAAACGATAGATCCTTACCATACCAACACCAGCACCGGACAGGGAGACACAATTGCTCTAAAAGTTGGGTGGGATCCCTTATATTTCCACACACCGCCACCACCCGTTCAGGGGCAAATACTATGACCTGCGGGCACCCAACAGTACTGCACGATCCCCAAAGCGGGGGACCCTGATATGATCCGACCCCACGATCTTGTGACCTACCCGCTACCCCAGATCCGGCGGACAATGCCTTCCGATCTCGCGGCGATTATCGCTATCGAGAAAGACTCTTTTATCGATCCGTGGGAAATACCCGTCTTCTTAGAAGCGCTCACGTATTACCCGACAACCTATTTTGTCGCGGTGTGCGACGGGCAGGTGACCGGTTTTGTGGTGGGGGCGCTTGAGGATAATGGGGAGAATATCTATGGCCATATCTGCAATCTTGGCGTGAGCCCGGTATACCGGCACCGGGGGATCGGGAAGCTGCTTGTGCGCAGGGTTGAGCACCAGTTCGCCCTCGAACTCGCAACCGCAGTCCAGCTCGAAGTGCGGGTATCCAACACCGCAGCGCAACGGTTCTACAAACGGCTCGGCTACCGGCACGTGTTTGGGATCGACCAGTACTATGCCAATGGTGAGGACGCGTTTGTGATGATGAAGTGGTTACGGTTTTAAAAAAGGTTATTTTTTCATTGCCTCAGCAAGCCGCGTGTTCACAACGTCCCAGTTAACAATATTCCAGAAATTCTCGACGTACTTTGCGCGATCATTCCGGTAGTCCACATAATAGGCGTGTTCCCAGACATCGAGTACAAGGATGATACGGAACGGGAATGTGTTGATGCCGTGCTTCTCCACCTGCATGATCAGGGGACGCATGGTGCCAAGGCAGAGGGTGAGCGCTGCCCAGCCTGATCCCTCGGTGCTGTTCGCCGCTTGGGTAAACTCCTTTTTGAACCGGTCGAACGATCCGAATTCCTCGGCAAGCATAGCGCCAAGTTTTCCGGAAGGAACGCCACCCCCGCCATTCCCGGCAGGTGCCATGTTCTCCCAGAACAGCGTGTGCATCCGGTTTCCCCCGATATGGAATGCGAGCTCTTTAGTGGTTGCCTTCATGTCGAGGTCGAGGTTCTGCTTTCGCGCTTTGTCGAGTTTTTCAAGGACTGTATTTGCACCGGTAACATACGCCTGGTGGTGCTTGCTGTGGTGCAACCGCAGCTGCTCTTCTGATATGGCGGGTGCCAGCGCTGCGTAATCATACGGCAGTGCAGGACGGGAATACATCTTAGTCGTTGTCATGCAATTTTACACTCCTTTGGTAGTGAGGGAGTGGGTGTCCGGACACAAAAAGATTGGGGATGGGGTAGGGAATCGGCCGGTATTGATAAGAGAACACTTCTACGGTGTCCTTGATATTACCCTCTTCCCAATTGCTGGTGAGCCCGGGCAAGGTGCTGCGATGCAAGTGCGCCTAACAGGGAGAGTTCCCCGGCAAGAACCCCTGCTGCGATGATCTCGGCGAGTTTTCTGGCGTTGGTGCCCGGAGGATCCCCGCTTCCGGCAACCCCAAGAATCCGAAGACATTCCTGTTGCGTCTCGACACCCGTCCCTCCGCCCACAGTCCCGACCGGGAGGGAGGGGAGCGTGACGGCAACATAAATGCCGGTATCCGTAAGATCAACGGTCGTGATGCAGGTGCTGCCATCGATGGCATGGGCAGCATCCTGCCCGCAGGCAATGAACATCGCAGCGACAACATTGGCGGCGTGGGCATTGAACCCCATCGCGCCGGCCCGGGCTGACCCCACGAAATTCTTGCGGTAGTTCACTTCATGAATGGTCTTTGCATCGGTCTTTAAAACCTGTGCGATCAGCTCATGAGAGAGCGCAACACCGGCGACCGTACTCCTGCCCCGTCCCATGATCGCGTTGATTGCGGCGGGTTTCTTGTCGGTGCACATGTTACCCGAGAGAGCGATAAGCCGTGCCCTGGTACCCTCTACCACCAGATCTGCCACTTTCGCGCTTGCGATGGTAACCATGTTCATGCCCATCGCGTCCTTGGTGTCGAACTCCAGCCGGACAAAGACACTCGTTCCCGCAACGAACGTGACGACATCGATCAGTTTCCCGTGCGTCGTGGTGCTCTCTGCTGCAACGCGGAGTTCGTCGCGGTGGGCGGCAACCCAGTCGCACACTTCGGCTGCGTGCACAACACTGTCAGTAGCAAAGAGCGGTGCCCGGGTCATACCATCGTGGAGAACGCGCACATCTGCCCCGCCGGCTTTGGTGATCGCGCTGCACCCGCGATTTACCGATGCAGCGAGCGCTCCTTCTGTTGTTGCGAGCGGGAGCCAGAAATTGCCCTGCGCGTACCCGCCTTTTATCGTAATCGGCCCGGCCACGCCGAGTGGTACCTGTACCGTGCCGATTATGTTCTCGCAGTTACGCCTGACAACGCGCTCGACATCGATGGAGAAGATCCCGATATTCTCCATCTGTGTTCCCGTCTCCTTCTCTATATACTCCCTTCGCACCCGGATTGCATCGATGGGCGCAAGTTCCTTCTCGAGTTCGTAGAGTTTGAGTTCCCCGCTCTTCAGTCTGGCCTGAATTATATCGTCCCTTTTATTGTTATGACCCGATCCTTCACCGTTTCCGGTGCCTGATTGGTGCCCGCCATCATCAGTCATGAATAATGGTAGCACGTATAAATTAATGATACACGTGGTTGCAGTCACGGTCGGACAGTGGGGCATCAGGGTACCTGCACGCGAGGGAGAGACTACGCGGCGGGCCCTTATTGACGAGGGAGCACTCGATCTCTCACTGAAGGTTCGGCGCGATGGCGATGCACTCCTCCTCCCGCTCCTTAACTGGCGCGAGGGTGCGGAGCAGTGCACTTTCGAACAAAACCCCGGGCGGGTGATGCCGCCCCGGCACGAACTGGTGGGCGGGATTGCGATCATGCAGGAGCGCGACCCGGCAGGTGCGCAGAAAATCCTTGCATCGCGCCCCTCGCTCCACACAATCGTTTATGCGAAAGGCGAGGTCTCGGGCGAGTACCGCACCCGCGAGTTCGAGGTGCTCGCTGGTGCTCCTACAACCCGGACCGAAGTGATCGAGTACGGGCACCGCTTCCATGTCGATCTTGCAGCCGCCTACTTCTCGGCCCGGCTCTCCTCCGAGCGGCAACGCATTCTTCAGCAGACCGGCAGGAACGAGACCGTGCTCGATATGTTTGCCGGTGTCGGGCCGTTTGCGATCACGCTTGCAGCGCGGGCATCGTTCGTGGTTGCATGCGATCTCAACCCGCAGGCAGTGGAACTGATGCTGGAAAATATTGCCCAGAGTCGGACCCGGAACGTGCTTCCCGTGCTCGCGGATGCCCGGAGACTTGCCGGGATCTTCCCGCGGCGGTTCGACCGGATTGTGATGAACCTCCCGTTGTCCGGCACGGAATTTTTACCAGACGCGTTCCGGCTCTGCAGGGCCGGCGGGACGCTTCACTTCTATTCGCTGGTTGCTGCAGAAGGGGAACACCATGAGTGCATACGCGAACTGGGTGGGGAGGTGCTGGCTGAGCGGGTGGTGCGGTCGTATTCACCCGGGCAGTGGCACGCGGTGTATGATGTGAGAGTTAGGGATTGACATTGGGGGGTTTACCCCCATTTACCCCTCTTCGGAGATGCTTGTAATCAGAGGGTCCGACCCCTGAGGGCAAATAAGCCCGATACGGGCTCCGTTTGCCTTCCTGATACCCCGGCTTGTGCCAGAAAACCCCGCAAACCCGTCCTTTTCGGTTCCTGTGGAAAATACGCTTAATTATAGGTCTGTTTGAAAAAATACGGCAGGAATTTCCCCCTCCTAAAGCCTGCCAAAGGCCATTAAATCGTACCGGTTTTTGCCACATATTTTACACCCTCTTGACCCCGAAAACCTGCCGGAATGCGAATATGAGGCTCATTTTTTTCAACGGTGACCTGAAAAAATGGGTTTTTAGCTGGGTATATGGGGGGAGGCGATGGAAAACGATATAATCAATCCAGCCGACCCGGGGGGAAATACTTCGTTCCTTCCCCCGGGTTGCCCCGGGGATCGAACGGTGGCGGGCGAGGAAGGCCTCAAAAAAGAAACCCGCGATTTTTTTTCATTAACCCAGCTAGTTGACCGCTGTATTATCCAGCCATTTGATGTCACTATTCCTGTGCCCGCAGGAGAGGAAGAAAAGGCCATTCGGATTGTGCAGGAACTGGGCGGCGAAGTTCCTGATGAGGCTTAAGTAACCGGATTCTCTGAAAAATCAAAAAAAAAAAAAGATTCGTTCACTCCGGCGCAAACTTCGTGCCGTAGTGGATGATGCCGCTCTCGCCATCGGAGGCGATCCTGCGGAAGATGCTTTTGACTCGCATACCGATCTTTGCTTCGCTCGGATCGCAGACAATCTGGGTGGTCATCTGGGGGCCTTCATCGAGCTTGATGATGGCAAGCACATACGGTCCGTGGGATGCGAACTGGTCGGGTGCCGTCTGGATGATCGTGTACGTGACCACGGTTCCCTTTCCGACAAACTTGTGGTCTACGATCTTGCCTTCCCTGCGGCAATCGGGGCAGAAGGTTCGCGGGGGGAAGAAGTGGCGGCCACAGGTCTCGCACTTCGTGCCGATCAGGTTATAGCGCTGGGGGATCTTTCTCCAGAATCGTGCTACGGTCATTTCAGACCCTCCCGAGGATATGAACAGCCACCGTAGCACCGGTACCGCCAACGTTCTGCGTCATGCCAATCTTTGCGCCATCGATCTGGCGTTTGCCCGCAGTGCCGCGGAGCTGCTGGACGATCTCATACACCTGCTTGATGCCGGTTGCACCGACCGGGTGACCGCAGGCCTTGAGGCCGCCGCTCGTGTTGACCGGGATCTTGCCGCCAAGGGCAGTCTCGCCATCTGCGGTGAACTTGCCGGCCGTGCCTTTCTTGCAGAACCCGAGGTCTTCGATAGCACAGATCTCTGCGATCGAGAAGCAATCGTGTACCTCGACCATGTTGATGTCCTTATGGGTCAGTTTAGCCATCTTAAAGGCCCGCTGGCCTGCCGCAACGGTCGCATCCATAGTAGAGATGTCCCGGCGGTCGTGGAGTGCGATAGAGTCACTTGCCTGTGCGGTCGCAAGGACCTTGATCGGGGTGTCGGTAAATTCCCGGGCTCGGTCAAGCGGTGCGAGGATGACTGCCGCTGCCCCATCCGTTATAGGCGAGCAGTCGAAGAGCCGGAGGGGCTCGGCCACCATGGTGGATCTCAGCACGGTGTCAAGCGTGATCTCCTGCTGGAACTGGGCGATGGGGTTTCTGGCGCCGTTGTAATGGTTCTTCACGGCGACCTGTGCCAGCTGTTCTCGTGTCATGGAGTATTTGTGCATGTAGTCTTTTGCTATCATCGCGTAGAGACCGGGGAATGTCGCTCCGACAAACCCTTCCCATTCGCGATCCGCAGCGCCGGTGAGGGCATCGGTGGTTGCACCGGGTTCTACATCAGTCATCTTCTCGACGCCTGCTGCGACCACGATATCTTCCATACCGCTGGCAACGGCGATGACGGCCTGCCGGAAGGCAAGCCCGCCTGATGCACACGCGGCTTCGACCCG
Organism: Methanoregula sp.; assembly: GCA_041662685.1. Taxonomy (GTDB): domain Archaea; phylum Halobacteriota; class Methanomicrobia; order Methanomicrobiales; family Methanospirillaceae; genus Methanoregula. The sequence continues at coordinate 29,756 of JBAZRZ010000008.1, read as the reverse complement.
CGTTGACGGGATGTGGCGCGTTGCCATTCCCGCGTAGTCCGCGATCAGGGCACCGATGTGCTCCTGCTCAATGAAGCGGCCGGCACTCATGTTCCCGACGTACATTGCATCGATCTCCTCCCCGGAGAGCTGGGCATCCTCAAGAGCGAGGGCCCCTGCCTCCACGAAAAGGTCACGGAAGGATTCCGACCATTTTTCACCGAATCTGGTACATCCTATACCAATCACTGCCACGTCTCTCATGATTGCATCACCAGTTTTCCCTTGTGCTGGGCATATCGTGCATAATCCAGGTAGATGGGATCTTTGAGTAGTTTCTCGACACGGGGTGCCGCATCCCGCTTGAATGCATCCGACAAGATCGCATCGGTCACTTCAATATCGAATGCATCGCTACCTGCACCGGACCCGAACGAGCAAACAAAGATGGTGTCGCCCGGCTTTGCGATGTCGAGCGTTGCTGCAAGACCAATGGGTGAAGCGCCGGAGTAGGTATTGCCGAGGTAAGGCACCACAAGACCCGGTTTGATCTGCTCGGTAGTGAAGCCGAGGTCATTTGCGGCTTTCTGCGGGAACTTCGCGTTGGGCTGGTGGAAGACCGCATAGGTAAAGTCCTTCGGTGTCTTCTTGGTCTGCTCTAAAAGGAGGTTGCTTGCGCCCTTCACGTGCTTGAAGTACCCGGGATCGCCAGTGAACCGCCCGCCGTGACGGGGGTAATCCTGTCCTTCCCGGCGCCAGAAGTCCGGTGTGTCGGTGGTGAACGAGCAGGTGTGGTGGATCGTTGCGATCGGGTCGTCATTCCCGATCACATAGGCCGCACCGCCTGCTGCTGCGGTGTACTCAAGCGCATCGCCCGGTGCACCCTGCGAGACATCGGTACCGAGGGCAAGCCCGTAGGAGATCATCTTGCTCTTCACCATACCCATGCAGGTCTGGATCGCGGCTGTGCCCGCCTTGCAGGCGAACTCGAAATCAGCTGCGGTCATGTTCGGGGTCGCACCAATGGCTTCCCCGACCGTGCATGCAGTGGGTTTCACTGCATACGGGTGCGACTCGCTGCCCACGTACACAGCCCCGATCTCTTTGGGGTCAACACGCCGGCGCAGGAGTGCGTTTCGTGCCGCTTCGACTGCGATCGTTGCTGCGTCTTCATCCAGATCAGGAACGGACTTTTCAAAAACGCCCAGTCCCCCGGTGATATCTGCGACATTTGCGCCCCAGACCCGGGCAATCTCTTCGACTTTGATTCGATATCTCGGTATATACACACCGTAAGTAATGATGCCTACCATTCTTTTTCCCTCAGAGTACTCACGATTTTTTCTACATCCATACTTGTACACATCACCGTGATGCGATCACGTTCCGCCATTTTTTCCACAATGGGGTGGACGTCTGCGGCAACAATTCCCTGCAGCACCACGCATCGCGGCTTGAACGGCGTTACCCTGATGGCAACCATCGGTGACTTTCCAGTCGAGACGTTGGTAAAGACCAGGGCCCGTTCCGTGCTCCAGCCATAGAGGCGATTGAACTCATCAGATGAGAGTTGCATGATCGCATTGAGGCTGTTGACCACGGTATAGCCAAAGAGGGTCTTGTCTGTGGATCCACAGAGTAAGGTGCACCCGAGTGCGTCTGAAAAATCTTTCAGCGGGACGGGTGAACCGTACTCATGGAGGTCATAGATCACGTCATCGTCAACGGTCGAAAAGAGCATGGTTGAAAATTTTTCAATGTGTTTACCGCCGCTCTCCTCATCAGTGGTGAGGAGGGTGTCGACAATCTTGCCGACAACGGCAGTTCCGGGGCTTTTTCTCCGTCCGCTCTCGTAATCACTGATTACGGACGGTGAGACGCCAAGACGTTCTGATAAGACGCCGGGTGCGATCTCGAAGTTCATGCGCCATTTTTTCAGCGCATGCCCCGGTGAGTCAGAGAGCGTTATCTCGCCAGCCATCTTTTCAGCGAGCTGGTTCCGCTTGCCGGATTTCATGCTCAATTAGATTCACTCACAGTGTTAAATAATTAACGAACGTGCATTCGACAGTGAACGAACCACGACGAGGGGTTTTCCGGGGGACAACCCATAAATAGGAAGTAACTCAAGTTTGGTAATCATGATACCCGCTGAGGATCTCCCGTGTCTCAAGGCCATTGCACTACGGGGCGGTTGCAAGGGCCCGGTCTTTGTCTCGACGCAGAGCATCGGCACGATGCTTGCGATCAGCCAGCAGACGGCATCGCGCCGGCTAAAAGGGCTTGAAACCCAGGGACTTATTACCCGGACGCTTGCTGCCGATGGCCAGCATGTCACCTTAACCAAGCATGGTGAGGATGAGCTGCGCCGTGAATACCAGGAATACTCCCGGATTTTTACTGAGGGTGGCAAGACCTATGTGCTGAATGGCGCTGTCGTCTCCGGTATTGGGGAGGGTAAGTATTACATGAGTCTTCCCAGTTACAAGGAGCAGTTCAATACCCATCTCGGATTTGAGCCATACCCCGGCACACTCAACATTCGTCTCTCTCCTTCCAGCATCCCGGTGCGCAAGAAGATCGACGCACTCGAGTGGATCCGGATCAAGGGATTTTCCACAGACGGCCGGACCTTTGGCGATGCGAAGTGCATACCCTGCCGGATCGGTACAATCTCCTGTGGCATCGTCATGCCCGGAAGGACCCACTACCCTGAGGATATCATTGAAGTGATTGCTCCCATGGCCCTTCGCCGGAAACTTGGCGTTGAGGACTCGGACAGCGTGAGTGTCGAGGTGGGGCCGTGATGGATGAGGCGCTTGCAGCGCTCCGTGACGGCAAGTTCATCCTTCTCTATGATTTCGCAGACCGGGAGGGTGAAACGGATTTTGCGATCCGCTCCGATGCGGTCAAACCAAAGGATATCCTGCGGATGCGCAAAGATGGAGGCGGACTGATCTGCACCGCCGTCCACCCGATTGCCGCCCAGCGGCTCGGTCTCCCGTTTGCCAGCGACGCCCTCAGGGCGATTGCCGTGGCGGAACGGGAAGGTGATATCCCGTACGACCGGAAGAATCACTCCTCCTTCTCGCTCTGGGTGAACCACCGCAATACGTTCACGGGCATCACCGACCGGGACCGTACCCTGACGGTCAACGCGATCGCCGAGCAGGTGAAGCTTGCGCTCAACGGTGGCAGTGTCAACTTCCACGAGACATTCCGCACCCCGGGCCACGTGGCCCTTCTCCGGGCGGCCGACGGACTTCTCGATGTCAGGAAGGGCCAGACCGAGCTCTCGATCGCTATGGCCGAGATGGCAGGGATCACACCGGCGATCACCATCTGCGAGATGCTGGACGACGAATCCGGCTATGCACTTTCGAAAGAAGATGCAAAGTGCTACGCGAGGAAGCACGGACTCGTATTTATCGATGGACCGACAGTGATGGAGCGGTGGGAGAAGGAGCGATCCTCCCGTTAGTCACTACTCTAATCATCTTTCCCTGGGAATACCCGGCAACCTTTTTTCCAGACCGGTTTCACCATTCTTAATATCCTTCCAGCCCCAGTTTTTACCAGCATGAAAGTCCCGTTCACCGAACTCGAAGACCGGCTGATGCGTTTTCGGGCACGGATGGGCAACACCCGTCCCGACTGGGAACTTGCGGCCATTGTCGGCAAGATCCCCCTCTACTACTTCACCGGTACCATGCAGGACGGACTCCTGCTCATCCCGCAGGCAGGAGACGCCGTCTTATGGGTCAGGCAGAGTTTCGAGCGGGCAAAGACCGAGTCGCTCTTTCCCTACATTTGGGAGATGAAGAGTTACCGGGACGTTGCGGTGGGTATGGGCAGTCTCCCGTCTACCGTGTATCTGGAAACCGATCTGATGCCGATCGCCCAGTTCCAGCGGCTGCAAAAGTACCTGCCGTTTAACGATGTGCAGGCGGTCGATGAACAGGTAGCAGCGGTCCGAACGGTGAAGAGCCGGTATGAGCTTTCCTTGATGGAACACGCCGGGAATATTCACCGCCACGTGCTTGAAGACTGCATTCCCGGTATGCTCGAAGAAGGGATCGATGAGGTCGGGCTCACCTGCGATCTCTATACTCTTATGGTAAAGGAAGGACACCAGGGCATCATCCGGTTCGGCATGTTCAACGAGATGCTGCTCGGCCAGATCGGGTTTGGAACGAGTTCCATCTCCCCCACCTGCGTCAATACGCCCAGCGGCATCTTCGGCATGCACCCGTCCGTACCCCTGATGGGCTGCCGGGAACGAAAACTGAAGAAGGGCGATCCGGTTGTCATCGATATCGGGTGCGGGTACAAGGGATACCAGACCGATAAGACCATGACCTATATGTTCGGCAAGCCGATACCCGACGAGGCGATACAGGAGCATTACCGTTGTGTGGAAATACAGGATCAGCTTGCAGCACTCCTCAAACCGGGTGCCATCCCGTCAGAGATTTACACGACCGTCTTAGCGGACCTTGAGCCGGAATTTTTGAACAACTTCATGGGATTCGGGAAGCACAAGGTAAAATTCCTCGGCCACGGTATCGGGCTCTGGATCGATGAGACCCCGGTCATTGCGCAGGGATTCGATGAGCCTCTTCAGGAAGGAATGGTCTTTGCCCTTGAACCTAAGAAGGGAATCCCGGATGTCGGACTTGTTAGTATTGAGAATACATTTATTGTTACTCCACAGGGTGGCAACTCGATCACCGGGAAGAGTACGGGACTTGTTGAGGTATATTGATGAACACGGTCTTATTATTGGCGGTTGGCTGTTCCCCATTAAATGCGGACGCGAAGTTCTACACCTGTAAGCACGGGCTCGTGTTCGTGGAGAGACTAAGAAATTGTGGGGCGGTGGGTACAGGGAAAGGACGGACAGAAATAGGATGCCGTATTTAAAAAAATTTCAGATCACGATCGCTTTTTCTTTTGAGTGGGTGGCAGGGGAAAGGGCATTTCCTCGCCATCTATAAATCGTTTCCAGTTGATCTGGTTGAACACTTTTATATGGAGGATCGCTCCCTTGTTCCGGGTATTGAGAACTGAAACACTGCCGGAAATAAACGGCGGGATCATGAGGAGTTCATCATCATCAACGATCAATTCAAGGATATTGTCGAAGTTCATAAATTTGTTCATGTCAGCAAATTCCGGTGGGGCAAATGGTGGCGGAACTTTGAACTGTTCTGTGGAGATGACATGGAGATCTGCATTTTTTCCCGGAAATAATTCCTGCAATTTCCCCTGAAGAGCTGAATCATCCGAAATGACGATGAGTTGCAGTGAAACGTCCTTGATTTTAACGTTCTCAATGAACGGAAGGTACCGCTCCCCGATCAGACAACAGATCTGGCGTTTCGCTCTCCCGAAGAGGTCGCGGATTTTATATTCGATGTTGGCATCCCCGTAGATGGTCCAGAGAGCATCCTCCTTTTCGGTCAGTACCTTCTTTTTCTCGAGTATTATGAGTGCCGCTAATGCCTGATCTCCTGCATTCCTGTGTTTGTCCATGAGGAGGTTGATCGCCATGTCCGGAGAGATTGCACTATACCGGGCCGGTTTTGAGATTCTCTTTACGGCAAGACCCGTTTCTGCGAGATGATCCAACGCCTCATATACACTTGGCTTTGATAGGGAGAGAAAATCGATGATCTCCTTTGCTTCAGCATTGTCGTACAGGACCAGCGCGGCGTATACTCTCGCTTCATTGTTGGATAACCCGAGATCATTGAGCGATTTTACGAGAGTCGTGGGGATGCTCTCCATACACCTAATATACTTATTTAGTTGTTAAAAAATTTACTACCCGAATCAATTGCCTTTTTAGCAATGTAAGTTAAACTATACTTTGAGAGTAGTAAAAAAATATACTACTTAACTCAAACAGATTGAGGAAATTTTATGTTCAGTTTTGAACGTTTTGACAATAATAGCCGAACTATAGGACGAACCGGAATTACAAAACCTGTTTTCACCTATGGTGGTATTAGACATAAGAATAGCACCGGCCTGATGCGGATCCTGCTATTTGCAGGTACCCTGCTGGCGATTTGTCTCTTTGTCGGTACAGCCCAATAGCAACAACCGAGTCCACGGCAGCACCCGCTAAAGTGTATGTATCGAATGTCACTTATGATCCCGGATCAATGTACGACGGAGATAAAGCGACCGTTGACATCAAAGTCACGAATGGGAACACCGATACGGGAATAGTTGTCAACCATGCGCAACTATCAGACGCTACCATCAGGACGGTCAGCAGACCCTACGACACATCCTCAAATATCGGGCCCGGTCAGACGCAGGATTATATTTTCGAAGTCGCCGCTGATGAAAAAGAGGGTTACTACTACCCAACGTTTTCCTTAAGTTTCCTGAAATCTGATAGCATGTATTACCGGACCGTTGTTGAGATTGACAATTCTCTCCCCGAGTTAACATTCATTGATAAACCTGACACATTCTCCGCAGGAAAAAAAGATAAAATTTATGCAAAGATATCCAATCCCCGCAGTAATGCGCTGGAGAATGTCATCGTTGAAATAACCGGTAATGGTGCAACGGTCAACCTCTCTAAGATATTTATCGGTACAATAAACGCAGGGGGCGATGTCCTGGTAAATTTCTCCGTCACTCCGCAACAGCAGACAGACCTCACTCTGAAAATCACCTATGACAACGGTGACAATACCCATATGATGTCAGATACACTTCCGGTCATATTTGGAGAGAACAAGAAGCAGGCTGATCCAAAAGTGAATAATATCAAGATTACCAAGGTTGGAACGGTCTATCACGCTACGGGTGATGTCACAAATGCAGGACTGGAAACAGCAAATGCAATCGAGATAGCAGCGGGCTATCCGGCAACTGCCCAGGATCCGTACAAAAATTACGTTGTCGGAGTACTGAAACCGGATGACTTCGGGAGTTTTGAGGTTACGTTCTCTACCGATAGTACAACCAGCATCCCCCTCCAGATGTCATACAAGGATGCCGACGGCAACGTGATTACTTCACAGCAAAATATCAATCTCGCGACTGCCGTATCATCAGATCAGAGTACGGTTCAGCCCTCCATTCTCCCCATCATTGGAGTAATACTGGTCATTGCACTTGCCGGCGGGGGGTACATCTACATGCAGAAACGAAAAGCCCCGTAGGATGGAGGAGATCATGCAACCAGCCATCCAGTTCGAGGACGTGGTGAAGATCTACCCGCTCAAAGCGGGGGATGTGACGGCACTCAATCATATCTCATTTGAGGTACAGCGGGGGGAGTTCATCTCGATCATGGGACCATCGGGATCAGGTAAATCAACCCTCCTCACCCTCATGGGATGTCTTGACAAACCCACCTCAGGGAGTATCTCTATGAGCGGGGTCCCGATCCGGGATATGTCCGATATGGAACTAACCTCCCTGCGCAGGGACCGGATCGGTTTCATCTTCCAGTACTTCAACATCTTCCCGCTCTTAAACATCATCGAGAACGTCAGTTTTCCCCAGATGCTCAAGTCAGGAGTCAATGAGGCGCGGGCGCGGGAAGTGCTCCGGGCAGTCCAGCTGGACGAAAAACTCTACACTCATACACCCATGGAATTGTCCGGGGGCCAGCAGCAGCGGGTAGCGGTCGCCCGCGCTCTCATCAACGATCCCGACATCCTCCTGTGCGATGAACCCACGGGAAACCACGATTCAAAAACGGGGGCCAGTATCATGGAGCTCATGACGGAACTCAACAAAAACGGTGCTACGATCATCGTCGTAACGCACGATCCCAATGTTGCGAATTACACGAACCGGACGATCCGGATTGTTGACGGGTGCATTGCCTCATGATATTCTGGGAAATTGCTAAGCGGAATCTCCGGATCCATATGCTCCGGGCAGCCCTTGCGATGCTCGGCATCGTAATTGGGGTCGTTACCATCGCATCGATGGGGATCCTGGGAAACAGTATGGTTGCTACCGTCTCTGAAAGCCTCTCCACGGTAGGAGACAGTGTAATTGTAAGTCCTTATTCCGGAGGCGGCGGGGGTATGATGGGAGGTGGTGGTGGGAGCTCGGTCAATTTGAAACTCTCCAACCAGAATTACCAGGAGATCAAACGAGCCGTAGCTCCCAATGTGGCGATTCCGGTGCTCTCGACATCGGAACGAATGAAAGTGGGTGTTGGCAGTGATGATATTGTTGCAACCATCTATGGTGTGGATCCACAGTATATCCCGGATCTCAACCTGACGTTGACCGCCGGTGATTACAACAACGGCAACTCCGGCTGCCTTGTGGGTTCCTCGTTTGCCAAGGACCACAATATCAAAGTCGGTTCACGGATTTCCATCAGTAGTGATGGCGGAAAGGGGTCGCTTCGCGTCACCGGCATCATCGAGGAACGGGGAATGAGCTTCGATCTCAGTACTGATTCTGCAATTGTGGCTACCCAGGAATGGTTCGATAATACCTACAACCGGAATGATTACGATCAGGTTGTCGTCAAGGTAAAAGAGGGGCAGGATACGGCAGTGGTCAAAACTACTATTGAAAAACAGATGAACAAGCGGGACAAGATTGTCAGTGTAAAGGACAGCAAGGCAACGCTGGCTTCCATATACTCGACGTTTGGCACCATCACGACATTTGTCTCTGCCATCGGCGGGATCGCGATAATCGTTGCCGGGGTCTCTATCTTCAACATCATGATGATGTCGGTCAATGAACGGATCAAGGAGATCGGTATCATGCGCAGCATCGGCACCCAGAAAAAGGAAGTGGTGAGCATGTTCATCTATGAAGCGGCAATCATCGGGGTTATTGGAAGTGTTGCTGGAGGAATACTAAGCATCTTAACGGGATATGCCGTCAGCGCCCTGATGCTGGGCTCAACAAAATACCTGATTACAACAGCAAATGCGCTTTCTGTCGGGGAAGGGGTCTGCTTTGGGATTGTGATCTGTCTCGCATGCGGTATCTATCCGGCATGGCAGGCGGCAAACTTAAACCCAATCGATGCAATGAGGCACGAGTGAGAAGAGTGCGACAATGAAACTGTTTTCTTCTAGCGATCAAAAAAATGTCTGCACCACAGAGAATACTCAGGGTGTCACTATCCTGACCGGTGATCCGAAAAAAGCAATTATCTCCTTATCAAGACCGATGATCATCGCAATGCTCCTGATGTCCAGTTATAACGTCGTGAACGCGATCTGGATTGTAGGCCTTGGTTCTGATGCTCTGGCTGCCATCGGGTTCGTTTCTCCTGTCTTCATGGTTCTCATTGGTCTGGGAAGTGGTATCGGAGCGGGGGTGACATCGGCTATTGCGCGGAGGATTGGGGCGGGCGACCGTAATGGTGCAAGTAACGGTGCAGTGCATGCACTCTTCATCTCCCTCATCCTGTCAGCGATCATTACCGTGCCGCTTGTTGTCTTTGCAGAACCGATAGCCATCCTTTTTGGTGCTGGGGAAACTGCGGGTCTTGCTGCAGCATATGGGCAGGTTCTTTTCGCCGGTTCATTCTTCGTCCTTTTTGTCAACATCGCGTACGGCATTCTCCGTGCGGAAGGGGATGCAAAAGAACGATGTATGCCATGGTGGCTGCAACTCTTCTGAATATGGTCCTTGACCCTATCCTGATCTATGGTCTGGGCCTCGGGATTGCAGGAGCCGCATGGGGCATAATCATCTCCCTTGCAGCGGTAACTGTTGTCCTCCTTTACTGGTTCTTTATCAAAAAAAATATGTACGTATGCTTCTCCCGGCAGGTTTTCACCCCGTGCCGGAGCGTGGTTTCTGATATCCTGAACGTGGGAATCCCGGCTAGTGTTGAGTACATGCTGATGTCGGTACTGTGTATAATTCTCAACCTGATTCTCGTTATTGTAGCCAACACTGACGCTGTAGCGGTATTTTCCGTTGGGTTCAGAGTTGTGTCATATGGGATCGTCCCCATTGTTGCTATCGGCACATCCGTAGTATAGGTTGTCGGTGCGGCATATGGGGCCCGGCATTATGAGAAGATCCGGGTTGCCCACACGTTCTCGATACTCCTCGGGATTGCTCTTGCTCTCTGCGTCAGTCTCTTAACTTGGGTATTTGCATATCCGATTACCTCCATCTTCTCTTATTCGCAGGAACGCGCCCACCTCTACCCGACTATTGCCGCATTCATCGGTGTCATGTGTTTGTTTTATCCCTTTGTACCGCTGGGTCATCTGTATTCCAGGGAGTTGGTAAAGGACCGACCTCCCTATTTCTCACGCTCATGAGGAGCCTTGCATTTGCCGCAGTCTTTGCGTACATGCTCGCAATCCCTATGGGTATGGGATAACAGGGAGTCTGGTGGGGGATGGTTACCGGGGAAATGCTCGGTGGTTTACTGGCATTCATCTGGGCACGTGTATACCTTTCACGGCTGGACCGAAGGACTAGGGAAGAGACGCCTCTACAAAAGGGGGAACCGGATACCACTTGAAAAAAGACGACCCGCAGGATCAAAAATGTTGAGGGAATACACATGAAACAGCACTGTTAAATCTAAAAAAAAAAAGGATTCTGGAACGTCATACCCGGGGATACTGGCAATTGGTATATAATCAGTATGCGGACACCTCACAAGGCTAAGTCCTGGCAAAAACCCTGCCTTGTGGGATTTACCAATAGTACAAAAGAACCTGTTTTTTACCCTCTCTGTCTTGAGCCGGTACCGGGGACGAAGTTCCAGTTTACCCTGATAAATGTCCGGAAGAATAAAAGAAAAACTGGCATATCCATATCAATTGGTGCAGGGTGAAAAGGATCTGTTGCCATCAATTCTTTTATCCCGTCACTCTTCCATTTTTAAGTATGGCACCACAGGCACGTGCATCACATATCCTTGTAAAGACCGAAGACGAAGCAAACAAGATCATGAAGCGAGTCGCTGACGGCGAAAATTTTGCCGCAGTTGCAAAGCGGTTCTCATCCTGCCGATCCGGGTACTGACCATACCGACTGCACTGCATAATGTATAATATCCGGGTCGTTGTAACGAGTATATCGGCTCACCGTTAGCCGAAGGATTCTGCATGGACCTGCTAATTGCCAATGTAAGTATTCTGATCCTCGCCGTCCTCCTCCTGTATATTGGCCAGCGCCTGAAAATCCCCAGCATCGTCAGTTTTTTGATCATCGGTATGCTGGTCGGACCCTAGGGCTTGGGGCTCATCACCAACCAGGAAGCCATCGACTCGTTCGGCAATATTGGGATCATGCTGCTCCTTTTCACGATCGGTCTTGAATTCTCGTTCAAGCAACTCCTGCGCTCGTGGCGGACTGTAATCATCGGTGGGATCGTCCAGGTCTGTGCCAAGATCGTGGCAATCACCCTCATCTCCGCATACTCCGGCATGTCGTTCAACGAAGCCCTGATCTTCGGTTTCATCATCTCCCTCTCAAGTACTGCGATTGTCATGAAGATCCTGCAGGAAAAAGGCGAGGTGGATACCCTCCAGGGCCGTACCCTGCTTGGGATCCTCATCTTCCAGGACCTGGCGTTCATCCCGATGGTGCTGATCTCCCCTCTTCTCGTAGGGAGCGGGGGACCCGACCTGAACGCGCTTCCCCTTCAGGTGGGAAAAGTCGCACTCATCCTCCTCGTTATTATTGTCATGGCTCGCTGGGTGATCCCTGCCTTCCTCTTCCGGGTTGCCCGGGAGAAGAACCGGGAACTCTTCTTAATTACCCTCGCAGCCACCTGTATCCTCATCGCGTGGCTGACGAGCGAAGCCGGGCTCTCGTTCACTCTCGGGGCCTTCATCGCCGGCCTCATCATCGGGGAAACCGATTATAATATCAATGCACTGGGCCACATCATCCCGTTCCGGGACGTCTTTGCCGGTATTTTTTTCCTCTCGATTGGCATGCTCCTCAACACGCAGACCGTCTCTGCCAATTTCTATTACGTGGCCATAATTGTCCTCATCATCATCGTAGTAAAGATCCTGACCGGGGCTGTCGCGTCCGCCGTACTCGGGATGCCCATCCGGGTCTGCGTCTTCACTGGCCTTGCACTCTGCCAGATCGGGGAATTCTCCTTTGTCCTCGCAAAGACCGGTCTCGACACCGCGCTCACACCGGAAGGGGTCTACCAGATCTTCCTTGCCGCGGCGATCATAACCATGGCCCTGACCCCCTTTGCCATGAATGCCTCGCCACGGGTAGTTGACCTCCTCTACCGGATCACGCCGGACCTGAGGTTACGGGGCCCGTCGGAGCCGGCACCGGAACATGAGGGGGAACTCCACGATCACATCACCATCGCCGGCTACGGGATCACCGGAAAAAGCGTTGCACGGGCCGCTGCGATCGCCGGCATTCCCTACAGGGTCATTGAACTGAACCCGTAGATCATCCGGCAGGAGCGATCCACCTTCCGCCCCCATTTCATGTTCGGGGATGCGGTCCAGGCAGAAGTACTGGAACATGCCGGTATCCACCGTGCACGGACACTGATTGTCGTAGTCTCCGATGAGGAGGCGATCGGAAGGATAATCCATACGGCGCGGCAGCTTGCACCCGACGTGCATATCCTTGCACGGACACGGCGGGTGCGGAATGCCCGGTACCTGCTGGAGCTGGGTGCCGACGAGATCATTTCGGAAGAGTTCGAAGCTTCGCTGGAGATCTTTTCCCGTGCGCTCCGGAAGTACAAGCTTCCTGAGGAGGAGATCGGTTACATTATTGGACGGGCAAAAGAGTTGGGTAAAACCATGTTCACGAAGAGTGCTGATGGCGAGGCACAGCTGGAAGACCCCAGTATCATCTTCCATGACCAGCAGGTGCACTCATTCCTTATCGGGCCCGGGTCCGAAGTCGAGGGACAAACGATCGGCGAACTGGAGCTTACGGCCCGCCTTGGCATTGGTGAAGTGGGCATTCGCAGCGGAGGAAAGACCTCGAGACGAATCGAACCCGCCCGTACGCTGAAGGCAGGAGAGGTTCTCATCATGTTTACAACGGACGGAACCGCCCGGGAACTCTCCCCGCTGTTTGAAAAGAAAAAAGAACCGGGTGCATCCTCACGGGAATAACGATGCTCCCCTATGAACCGGACCACAGCCCAGATAGGATTTCGTTGTATGAAATACCAGACCGGGTACAGTAACCGGGGCCGGACAGCGAATCCATAATCGTTTTTCACCTGAGCGGTCGGTCTCTAAAAAAGGGGGATTACTAGGCCCTATTTCTCTACGGCTCCTTCATCCTGTTCACTAAAAAGATGATCCACGCCAAGCGTTATATTGATCCAGCGGAGCTCATCGGATAACTGGATGACAAGGAGACCGATCAGGGTGAATGGGACCGCAAAGAGCATCCCGACAAGCCCCAGCAGCCATCCCCAGAAAATCACCGAGATGAGCACGAGCAGCGCCGGCATCTCGAATTTCCGTGCCGTGAGATAGGATAGGACAGGGTTCTCTACAACTAGGTTGAGGATACAGATTGCTACGATGACGGCGACTGCCCCGGGAACGCCAAACTGGAGCCAGGCAAAGAAGAGAGCCGGCACCGCGGCGATGAGGAGCCCGAAATATGGGATATAGCCGAGCAGGAAGGTAAGAACGCCCCACAGAATCGCCCCATGGACCCCAATGAGGCCAAGGAAACCCCCGAATACCACCCCTTGGATAAAGTTCGTCTCAGTCCGCACAACGATAAAATCAGTGACGTATCCGGTCATGCGCGAGAGATTATGGAGGGTGTGCGATTCTTTTCCAAGGTGCTCTTCAAGGTGTGCAGCGATACAGGGTGCTTCGAGGAGCATAAAGATTGTCAGCACCCCCACGAAGAACAGGAACATGACGCTGTCCGCGAGGCTCATAACCCCGCTTATACCGATCGAGGAGATCAGCCCCAAATCCAGTGCAGGGGGTTTACTGACAATGGACGATAAGCCGAAGGGTGCAAGCATGGCAACGATATCGCTAAGCCGGGTATTGAGTTCCTGCTGGTATTGCGGGAGATCCGAGATCACGGTATGGACTGACAGGGCAGTCAGGCCGATAAAACCGAGGATGACGAGACCTGCAACAAGAGTAATGACCATGGTCGCAGAGAAATCGGAGAGACCTTTTTTCTTCAGCCAGAACAATGCCGGCGATGCCAGCATGGTGATGATGAGAGCCATTAGGAAGAGCGATACCAGATATGCGGTCTCCTTCGCCGCGATAATGATGATGAATAGAAGCGCTATTACGAAAAGAGAGCGCTCAACATGTGACATTTCCGTAGAGACCATTACTAATTCCTCCTTTGTTATGGATTTTAATTGTCTGTGATTACTATCCAGATCTGTTTGTGTTTATAAGTGACGCTGGGAGCCACGCACAAACATCCCGACAATAATTGTCTGGAATTCCCCGGGGGTTTGCCGGCCGACACTAACATGATCCCGGTGATGCTATCCATCGGGAGTTTTTTATGAATTCTGCACAGAGGGTCATTTACCTCCCATCGGTTTCATCCGTTCGCTATCGTTATTCCTTCCAGATTCCGGTAATTCACTGATGAATGGATAATCGGTCTCACTGTTTCCTGCCGCCCACAGGATCAGTCTCAACAGATTCATGATCGGTTTCCTTTCTGATCCTTTTCGCGTAATAAACCCAAAGACATCCCCACGGTATGCTTTGTTTTTCGCATCGACACAGTCACTTTCTGAAAAAAAGATAAAAGGGAGTGAAAAACCCACGGATCGCAGGGAATTGAGCAATTCGATTCCGCTCATTCCCGGCAAATCATAATCAGATACGATCGCGTCTGCATGGTTACGGGCAAGCCATGCGAGTGCCTCATCTCCTGAATATGCAGGAAATAAAGATAACCGCCCATATTTTTCAAAAATATGGGACATTAACGGGCACATTTTCGGGTCCGCATCGACATACAACACTGTTATCATACATGATCTTCGGTTTTACCGTGCCCTTTTCTCGCTTTGAGCCATTCATCGAGACTACCCACGACCGAGAGCACTGCCGGCATGATGAAGATCGCACCGATCAGCGAGAACCCGACGGCAATCAGCGTAGAGATACCAAAGTTGCTCAGGATGGGGAACGTTGCCAGGCAGAGTGCGGAGAACCCGATGAATGTGGCAAGACCCGATACCGTGATGGCGGTACCGATCTTACTGACACTCTCCTGGATGGCAGCAATCGGATCGTGCAGCCTCCCCTCTTCTTCGGCATACCGCTCCATGACAAGGATCGTGTATTCTGCGGCCACACCAATTGTCATGGACCCCAAAGTCGCCGTGAGCGGGTTATACGTGAGGCCGATGAGACTCATCATGACCGCATTCCAGCCCACAACGAAGATGATCGGGATGATCGGGGAGACTGCGTGGAGGTGCCGGTAGACCAGAATCAGGAAGGCAAAGACAAAGATGAACCCGAGAAGGGTCATCGTATCTTTCGATTTCGCCATAGCCCCCAGCAGGCTGGTCATCAGCTCGAAATTCCCGGCCGGTTGTACCGAGATCCCAACCGGTGGTTCGAGGAACGCGATATCCTTGATCATCAGCTCTTTTAAGCTGTTCTGCTGAGTCATCGAAATTTTCACGGTGCTGAACCGTATGATCCCGGTCATGGGGTCACTCAGAACCGATTTTTTCGTGTCCTCCGGTATTTTTGAGAGCACTGTATCGAGCTGGGCCTGGGTCTCCGGCATCACACCGCCGTTATACTGGAGGATATACGTGACGATGCTTGTCGCCCCGGTCATTTCCGTATGATGCGACAGCTCATAGTCCTGGAATCCCCTGAGCCATATCCCCGTATCGAGATCCGTTACGCGCGAACCCCGCACCAGCAGGTCTGCGGTACTGGTCGCCCCGATAACGCGGGTGACTTTATCGATATTGATCTTGGCTGGCATATCCGAGGGAACAAATGCGTTCTCATCGGAACTGACCGGGATGGTCGTGTCGATCTGGTATCCTATGAGGGCGATAAGACCGGCCACGAGCAGTATAGGAATCGGGTTCTTCGCAATTTTTACTGAAGTATCCGTCAGGAACTGGCCATACGAAAAGGAACTCTTCTTTCCCTTCTTGGTGTGGTTTTTCGGATCATCGATGATCGTATCACACGCATCCGTTCCCACGGCATAACACTGCCCGGTCGGCAGCTTGGGCTGGTAATTCAACAGCAGGACAATGGTAGGCATGCCGATACAGGAGACCCAGAAACCGGTGTTGATACCAATGATGGAGACGACACCAAACGAACGGATCATCGGGACTGTCGAGACCATCATGGCTAAAAAACCCATGGATGTCGCCAACATTGCGTACATGACTGACGGACCGGTGCGGGTTACCGTCATGAAGACCGCATCATTGAGGGAGCCTTTCCTCGCTTCCTCATCGAACCAGGTGTGGAACTGGATCGCATAATCGATCCCAAGACCAATCAGGACCGGAAAGGCCCCGATCACCGCCATGTTCAGGTTGATACCGGCAATTCCCATGAGGCCAAGCGAAGTCACGAGACCGATAGCTACGAGAAGGGCCGGCATGAAACGGTGGTGGACATATGAAAATAAGATCCCCATCGTGATGATCATCAGGACGAGGGCTCCTCCGATGAGAACGCCCATGTTGCTCGTGAGCCCCGCGCTCATCTGCTGTGAAAACGCCGGCGTGCCGGAAAGTTCAACTTTTACACCAGGTGGTGGGGAAGAGGAGTCTACGACCGATGCCACATTATCCAGTACGGACGTCTGGACCTTATCAGAGAGTCCCGGTGTGATCTTGAGCTGGACAAGGGTCAGCACGTTGGAAGGATAGAGCAGGTCGCGGGTACTCTGGGGAAGTGAATTGACTATGCGCTCCGTGTCAGCCCGCGACGAGGGAAGTGTGCCCCCGTTATACGCTTTTAAGACATCGATGAGACTCTGTACGCTCTCGATATTCTGCTGCTGCGGCAAATTTTTTTCAAGGTTATCGATATAGGAGAGGATTTACGGGCTTAACGGATCACCGGCTTCGACGATAAAGATGAACGCACTCGAGGTGAAGTCCGCATTATATTTTACCTGGAGGGCCCCGGCCGGGGAGTCCTTGTCAACGTAGGTTTCGAACCCCGTCTGCATACTGAGCGTGGTCATGCCATAGAGGCCGATGCAGAGCAGGGCAAGAACAAAGATGGCAACCA
Organism: Methanoregula sp.; assembly: GCA_041662685.1. Classification (GTDB taxonomy): domain Archaea; phylum Halobacteriota; class Methanomicrobia; order Methanomicrobiales; family Methanospirillaceae; genus Methanoregula. The sequence continues at coordinate 12,555 of JBAZRZ010000008.1, read as the reverse complement.
GTTTCGGATGCTTGATGATGGTGTTTGCTATGCCTTCAAAGATCTTTTGAATCATGAAATCTTCACCGGTTCTCCATTTTCCTGCGGTAGACGAGGAATGCGATGCAGATCACAATTACCGCTATCACACCGGATGCGAGGGTCAGGTATCCTCCCGGTATTCCTGAGGTGCCCGAAGCTGGCGGTACTACCATAATCTGGACGGGCATAGTATCCGATTCCAGGCTGTTGCCGAGCACATCGCTGTACCGGACACTGCTGTCAAAGGTGTACGTTTCCGGCTCAGCTGCTGCATCCGCTTCTATCACGTAACGGGCACTTGCCGTCATGCCGGGTTCCAGATTCACAAGGAATGTATTATTATCAGTAATGCTTACGGGATTGTGAGGAGAGATTCGTGCTTCTGCATTATAGGCTGTTACCTCTCCGTCATTCCGATACTGGACCTCGATTGTCCGGCTTGTGCCGCGTGGAACTTCAGGTGCAGGGGATATCACGGCAAACGCAGTTTTGGCATTCGCGGCAACACCCGCGGATTCTAGGGATGAGATAACAATCGTTCCTTCCCGGTTCGTGTAAGAGACTGCAACATCGATCGGGTACGTCTGGTTCGTTGCATCCTGCGAGACCGATACCTTGTACCGGCATTCCACGATGCCCCCGCTGGGAAAGCTTCCCACGAACAGGGTACTGTCGGTTGGCATTATCGGGCTCTGTCCGTTCCGGAGAAGCTTCACTGCCGCCATCTCGCCGTTTTCCGGGCCGGTGTTCCTGATCTTCAGATAAATATAGCCCTGGGATCCTACAATCAGCCCTTCCGGCACCGCTTCGATGACCTCGACCTTTACCTGGGGTTTGATCCGAATGGTAACGGGAAGGGTATCTTCAGCCTCGTTATAGGTGAACTCGAAAACATCTGCTGCTTCCTGCTCAATGACCCGCGTATACTTGTAATGGATAGAGAGGGGCAACTGGTATTCTCCGGCAGTTGCATTTGTGGAGATTTTTGCTCGGAACTGCACGGTGACGGTATTTCCGTTACCGGAAATGTCGCCGACCATCTGAGGATCGGTCTTGATAATCACCGCATCACTGGTTGATGCAAGTCCGATAGTGACGAATTTCGCGGTATTGGGAAGATCCTCCGCATCTATCGTACCCCGATCCAGCTGTTTCAAAGGATTGAGGCCGGCGTTTTTCACCAGGATGCTGATCGTTGCATCCTCGCCAGGTGCGAACTCGTTGACGCCGTTAACCGCTGCTGAGAACGAGGGGGGCCCTCCCAAGGTACTTTGTTGCAGCTGAAACGGGTGCCACGATAAGGGCACTGCAGGTGAGCAGGGTTAATAGTATGATCGCGGTCCCGGCAGAGCCGGAAAAACCCTTGTGAGTCATTTTGAATCACTCACCGGGATTTATTTCTTCTGTAGAGGGCGTAGCCGATTCCAAGTATCACAACGGCAATTACTGCAAGTGCAAGCGGGTTTTTCATTACCCCGGCACCAGCACCCGTATCCTTACCTACGTTCAGGCCCAGTTTTATCGGATCTGATGTGATCTGGTTATAAAATGCGTCACGGTACCGGATCTCGGAATCAATACCATATTGTTTCAGGGTTGCTGTCCCGGCAACCGTTATGAGAAACGAGGCCTCCTTTGTCTCACCCGGTGCGACATCCCCGAGGTATGCAGTATCATCGTTACTGGTGAACGGATCGACCATGCTCACGCGGGCCTGTGCCTGGTGTGCAATTGCGCCGCCGGTGTTCTTGTATCTGACCGTGATCACTTTCTTCTGGCCGGGGGTCAGGGTTTCCGGGTTTGAGACAATAGTGAATTCGATCTTCCCACCTACAGGCACTCCAATTGTTTCGATATCAGATGATACCGTATCCCCCTCCCGGTTCTCGTATTTTACATACACATCGAGCGGGTAAGTCTGGGCTTCTGCACTATCTGCTACCGTTGCCTTGAAGATCGCGGTCGCAATTCCACCTGAAGGAAAGTCACCGATATAGGCATTTCCCTGAGTGGGGACAACCGGACTCCCGTCATTCCGTGCGATAACGATGATTGCTTTCTTCGCATCTTCGTGCCCGAGATTTTTTACATCGAGGCGAATCGAACCATCCGTACCGGCATTCAGGTGCTGGATATCCGCTGAAACCACATTGATCCGGACATCCGGTTTTATCTTAATGAGGATCTCGAATACTTTGTCTATTGTCTTATAGGAATATCCAATGGTATCTGTACCATACTGCTCTGCAGTATACATGTAGGTATAATTCAAACTCACCGGAAGGGTGTAATCTCCCGATGGGGTATCGGAAGGGATCCTGACGGTGAATTTGCTGATTGCCGTGCCGCTGGCTTTCAGGTCACCGACCATCTGGGGATCGGTTTTAATGATTAACGGTGTATTACCGGCTCCGAGCGTGACCGTGAGGAATTTTGCCGTGTTCGGGAGATCGTCCCGGTCCACGAGACCTGTTTTTTGGAATTTGAACTGGTTCGTTCCGGTGTTTTCGATTACGATTGCGACCTGGACTTCTTTCCCCGGTGAAAATTCATTGCTTCCCGAAAGAGATGCGGAAAGGACCGGGCTTCCTGCCATATACTCTTCTCCTGCACTGGCAGGAGTGGTTGCGATAAAAAGTGCTGCAATACCGATAAGAATAACCGAACACAGCAGGCTGTTGCCCCGCTCCCGTTTGAGCCGGTCATTACCGTAGCCGGTATTTTCCTCATGTGTTCTTTTTTTATGGACGTTCATGGATGTTTCACATTCTCCTGAGTTGTTGCTATCAACGTTAAAACTATTAATCTTAAAACAGTTGTCTTATCGGCTATACATATGGATTATAAATAGAGAGTCGACAGGATAGAGAAAACAACCGGGCCTCGAATGAAGAAGAAAAATAAAAAATTGGTTCCAGAAAACGAGAAAAATTAGTGGAGCAGATCCTGGAGTGCGTCGATACGCTCGCGCAGGATCTTCTCCCGTTCGGCAAAATCCGTGATATCCGATAGGGTTATGTAGAAGCTGGTGATATCCTCGTGTTTTGCAGCGGTAATTTTTCCATGGAGATAACGATTTGTGCCATCTTTCCGCTGCATCCAGATCTTGAATTCACCCGGAGTGGGCGAGTCGGGCTGGACATTCCTGAAGATCTCCTCTATTCTCTCTTTGTCGGTCACCGGGACAATGCCGGAATCAGAAAATGCCTTCAGGTCATTGGTTAAGAGAGTGCCGTTAAAACCCATATCGGCCATCTCGTCCGCGGAGTAACCAGTGATCTGAATGATCCTGCGGTTAGAGAACACTATTTTATCATTCTCGATAATGATAAGCCCGTCCTGGATATTATCTGCCGTCATCCGGAACCGCTGTTCGCTCTCCCGCACCCGGGCTTCCTGGTTTTTTAGATCCGTGATATCGGTGAAGATGACGAAGTGATAGTAAGTATCATCATCTTTTGCTCCGCTGATCCGGGCGTAGACAAACCTCCGGTCCCCATCTTTCCGGATAATCCACATCTGGAGATTACTGGGTTTTTCTGGGTGGGCTTCCATATCCCGTATCTGTTGCATCGTTCCCTCGAAGGACTCCGGGGCGATGAACGCAAGAGGCCCCATAGCCTTCATCTCCCCAAAGGAATACCCGGTGATTTCAGCAATCCGGTTATTGGCATATATCGTTTTGTCACCTTCCACTATGGTGAGACCATCCTGGATGTTATCGGCCATCATCCGGAACCGCCCCTCGCTTTCCCGTATTTCTCTGTCGGCAAGAATATGTTCGGTAACATCTTCGAGAATCAGCGTGATGCCTTTTCTCCCATCATCAAAAACCGTGGGAACACATTTCTGGTGGAAGATCCTCTCTCCCTTATCTTTGATAGGGAAAGTGACTGGGGTCTCCTGATCTCTCATATCAGTAGTAATCGTATCGAGCAGCTCACGGACATCCACTTCGGGTGACTGCACGTATGAAATATTTTTTCCAAGAGTCTCTTCACGCGAGAGCTGGAGGAGTTTTAAAAAATTGTCGTTGATGTCGGTGATCCGGGACTCATCGTCAAGCACCATGATGAGTTCTTTTGAGTAACTGAGCATGGCTGAAAGCGGCACCCGCTGGGAGATCGTGTAGACCTTTGCCATGCCATAAGCCCGCATGTCAACCTGGCCGGAGATGAGCAGGATATCGAGGTACCTCCCGATCGTGTTCTTGTTCTTCTTCAATGCTTTTGAGATATCGGTTACACTCATCCCGTTAGAATTTTTCTTGAGAAGATCCTTTATGGCAATGAGTTCCTGCTGGTAATCCTGCATCATGGTATTGTCAGACCACGAATCCTGCGCTGATGATTAACATGAACACGGACATTTATAATTGTTCTGAATGAGCGAAATGTATAGTCAATTATATTATACTTTAAATATAAAAAAATAAAATACTACTGTATAGGGTATCACATAAGGAAGTGACAACCCTATTGCAGAAACGTACAATGAAAAACTGGAGTTTACACAATGGTAACAGAATCAGTTAACATAATTTCCCGTGGACTGGACAATACCATGGCGGTACTTCCCGCCATTATTGGTGCATTGATTGTTCTTCTTATCGGATGGATCGTCGGACGACTACTGGAAAAAGCAGTACATATCCTTGTAGACAAGGCAGTTGCAACACCGGTAATTGGTGAATCGGAGATGGGAAAATCGGTCACAAAGTCCGGATTTTCAATCGGATATCTTGGAGATATTGCCGTCCGTTTCATTGTCTACCTGGTAGCCATTTTTGCTGCAGTCGATATTCTCAACCTTGAGTATCTCAGCCAGTTTATGGCAAAGGTTGTCGAGTATATCCCCCACGCGATCGCCTTCGTGATTATTCTCGTGGTCGGTATCATCCTGACAGACTATTTTATCGACATGTTCCAGATCTACTCCCGGAATTCGAAGATAGAGCTGCTCAGCCCGGTGCTGGTTCTGCTCCGCCTCTTCCTGTACTTTGTTGTCGTGACGCTCGCACTCTCCCAGCTGATGCTGGATCTTACGATCATCTACACGATCATCACACCGATTGCCTGGGGACTTGGTCTCGGACTCGGAGCCTCAATTGCGATTGTTGTCTGGTTCGGCATGAAGAACCGGAGCGAGGAGATCATGAACAAATTCGTGGAGGTGATATCGAAATAGGTATTTATTCCCTGTTCAATTGAATCTGGATGAAATCCGGTAACCCGTAATCCATAAGGTGGCAGCACTCTAGATAAATACTCTCTCATGCCACCTCCCATTTTTATGGAAGATATCAAAAAGCACCCGATCCGGGTGGGTATCACCATGCCTGAAGGAAAACGGACCGTAATGAGACAACCTCCCGATCAGACAACCTGTCTGGAGCAGAGGTTCACAACTCAAAACAATGACAAGGGAGCTAATATTATGAAAAAAACCCGTTTGCAGATCATAATTCTTGTTATGGTTGCGTTCATTTTATTACCAGTTTCTGTCAGTGGCCAGAATATTACGAATTCTACCGTTGTTCCGATAGTTACAGGGACGGGCATAGAACCACAGGTAACAACGCAAGTCCCCACTGAAACAACAACCATTCCGGTTACCAACGCAACGATAGTGCTATCGACACATACCACTTCATTGCCAGGTACAACAACAGAAACGGTATCGGGGACGACAGCAACAACTCCCGTTCCCACAGCGTCTCCGGCAACGCAATTGTCTACCGGAAATATTACGGTCGCATCATCTCCTCTTGGGGCCAGCATTCTCATTGACGGAGTGTACTATGGGACTACCCCGGGAAACCTGACCGGTATTCTCGCGGGAAACCACATTGTGAGACTTACCATGAGCGAGTGCTTTGATTACGAGGGGACCATCTACATTGTGCCCGGTCAGGTCACAAATGTATTCGGGACACTCCCTCCCTTGAGTGGAGCAGCTTCCCCGATCGCCCAGCCTGTAACCTCAGTCCCGGTAACCACAACCGCGCCCGCTGCCACAGTGCAGCCCACACAGACCTCATCAGGAGGGATATTCGAGAGTCCGGCGGTGATTGCAGGAGTGATCGGGATTATTACTGCATGCATCGGTGCAGGTGCAACGATCTTCACGCATATCTCGAAAACCAAAAAGGAATGAAAAACCTGTTCATGCGAAGCAGGATGGAATCTGGCAACCCGTAATCCACGAGATGGCAGCACCCAAAACCAAACCCGTTCTCCTGCCATCTCCCTTTTTAGCGAAAAATATCCTGAAAAGGAACTGACAAACACTATGGAGCGGCCAGAAATAGCTTAAAAAGGCTCTTGGTATGAGTTAACAGATCGTATGAAATAGGGAATTTAAGGAGTGGAGAAACGCGTATGGTCCCCGATATTATGATAAAAGGATTGGTTGCATCGTACTTAGCATCCCCTCATGGAATGGAGATGATTCATAACTATATCTCCTCGGCAGAGGGACAGGCATCGATCAGGGAATATCTTGGAACCCCCAGGGGGAAGCAAACGGCGGTGGATATTCTGCCACTGGTACTTGACGCAGTCGATTTTCCAGGCGAGGTTAAGAATCGGGTCCGGGAAAATCTTGGAAAGAAAGATTAAAAATTCCTTTTCCTGACCTTTTAGAGACTCGCTGAGACAACTCTTTTTCAGCAGGATTATTACGCAGTCTGCTTAGTTCCGGGCGGGTTTCTGGTAAGAAAAGTCCGGCATTTTTTCAATCGCGGCCATGGCATATCAGTAAATTGACCGTGGCATGGATGTACAACTGATAACAGGAATCTTACTCGGGCGTTGGCTGATACTGTCATTCCGGTTTTTCAAAAAAAAATCGCGATCGTGAAATTCCTGAGTATTTTTCCATTGCAAAAAATTTTCCGGTACCTACCGTTTCGTATTCTTGCATATTGACACTTCGGATTATAATTTCACGAAGCAAATTAAAAAAAAAATTATATCTTGATCTGGGCCAACGCATCGTACGCCACTTTCCGGAATATCACCGGATCGATGGTGGGATATTGCTCCTTGGCCTTCACGACATCAGGCCCGGTGCCCACTGCGAACGCCTCGATCCGGTCCAGCGTGCGTTCCGCTGTGTCGAGCACCCAGAGATCCCGGGTGTCCTTGTCCACGACATTGATCGATTCCACGCGGACCGAGATCACGGGTGCACTGGCTTCACCCTTCCGGTACAGGCTCGGTTTGCCGATGACCGCAACAAAGGCCGGTGGCTCGATCTTTGCCAGCTGCTGCATGGCCTCGGGCTGGTAACTGCCGGCCATGATAAAAAAGGTCCCGGACGGGTCTAATACTCTTCCGCGATAGAACATGTTCTGGTCGCCCTGCCGCTGCTTCTCGGTGAGCGTACCCACGATGAATATCCGGTTGCAGCGCTCTCCGGTCGGGAGCAGGACAAAGGTCGGGCTCTTCTCATCCTCGCCGTCCTTGAACTGGTACCGGCATTCCCGCAGCTCGCTGGCAAATACCCGTCGTGCCGGTTCGCGCTCGAATGAAGCATCCTTCCTGCCCATCTCATGTGCGGGTGTGCTCATGATGCACCCCCGGCCCGGTTGAGAAGCGCTGTATGCTTTTCACTCTCAAACGCCACAGGTTCACATTTGTTGACGAGTACGCGATTCTCGATCTCGCGCCCGTGGCAGGTGATATAGCAGCCGAGTACCTTGTCCCGCATCTGGAGGAAAACCTCGTCCATTCCCAGCGGGTTGTTCTCGGCGATCTCCTGTGCTGCCTGGAGGGATATGCCGGTGAGCGACTCCACCACATCGCGCTGGAGCAGGACACTGTGCGTCTTTTCACCGTCATCCAGCCACCCCTTGATCCGCAGGTCGTAGGTGAACTTCGGCTGGATCTCGTGCACGGGGCAGTAGTTCTGCCGCGAGAGAGCACGATTGCACCCCTCCACGGGGCAACGCTTGATGATGCCGGAGCCGGGTGCGACATGCACGATAGCGCCGCTGACTGCTGCTTCGCCCCCGCTGACCGCAATATCGCCCTCTTCCTGCATAACCATCGCGGTATTGAGGTTCAGCGAGAGCCTGCCGTTGTACTCGTCCACCTGTGCGTAGAAGATATTATACACTGAGCCCGGTGCAAGGCTCTCCTTACCCGGCTCTTTCCAGATCACGAATTTTATCGTGCCGGTCTCATCGCCTAACAGGCCGGACTGGAGCATCCGTTCGTGCGATGCGTCCCACTCCTGGACCACTTTCGCCCGGATACTGCCAATACCGGGGTGCAGTTCACTGATCGGTGTTGTCGTGGGCATGAGTGCCCAGTCCTCTTCGATCTCCTTGATCGTGGTGCCGGAATGAATCTTCAGGCTCGCGATACCCTTGAAATCGTCCACTACCGCGGACTCGATCCGGTACCATGATCCCTGTGCCATTACGGGTGCGTTCGCTTTAGCCCATGCGACAAAGCGGATCGCGCCGGAATCATCGGCGATGATGCCGCCCTGTGCAATCGCGGGTGATGCGGGAGCTGCGAGCGCTACGATCTTGCCTTCGATCGTTACCCACTCGCCGGGTGCCGCATCAGCGATCTTCTTCTCTGCCGTCCCACCGCTGCCCATGCCACCACCACTTGCGCTGCCTCCTGTTCCCATTGCGGGGGTATTGAACTCCTTGTTGAGTTCATTGGTCACGCTGCGCTCTGCTTCTGATGGCTGGACGCCAAACTCCTCGATCAGTCTGCGGAGTTTGCCTTCGATCTTCTTCTGATCAACGGTCTGTCCGCTCTTTTGGAACTTACGGGAGATTCTATCTGCTTGTTCGGAAAAATCCATTTCGTACATCTCCACATAACCATCGGATCTGATCATGTCTATATATTGCGAAGTGTGCGTTGTGAAAGTGAAACCGCTGTAATAACACTCGCCGTAATGGTCAGATTTATGTGACCACAGGCAGACTATCTGAGTATGGCAGAAATTAATGCAGACAGCACAATCTATGATCTCCTTCAGGCAAAACCCGAGTCCACCGAGGCACTCTTCAAGTTCGGCATGGGCTGCGTAGGATGCGCGATCGCCCGCGGCGAAACGATCCGCCAGGCAGCAGAGGCGCACGGTATCCCACTGCCCGAACTCGTCAAGGCACTGGGCATCAGCGAGAAGTAAGGAAAAAGCAGTTCATTCTTTTTTTTGTTTTGCCTTTATCTCAGTTAGAGAAGCCGAAGGGAATTTTTTCAGATAATCAGCGCTCTCCGGTTCGTGGAGAAGCGTACACTTCGCACAGTTCCATACCCTGTTCCCGTTGGAGCCCGCTGACCATTGCCCGAGACTCTTGTCTCCGCACGGGTAGAACGGGCAGTAGCAGAAATCACAGCGCTGCCCGGCAAAGTGACAAGAATAGTAGGGGCAGTTGTTCGGTGTCCATTCCACCCAGTGCTCACCCTTGATCCGGCTGAAAACGAAAAATGACGGCTGCTGGTCCAGCAATTCGCTGTCATGACGCTGGATAGCGTGCGGAATACCGTGGAGTATCGCAGCACGCACACGAAGACCGGTCTCGGTCAGCCTCCCGGCATACCGGTGCTTCGCCTTACCTTCGCAGGCCGCGATCACCGCATCGGTCGGCGTGCCACTCAGCGGGAGACCCAGTGCTGCGAGGGCATCTGCCTTTGCCTCGGTTGCCACCATGATCGTTTCAAGCAGGGCGGCATCCTCCATACCCTCGCTGCTGGTGACAATGATGCTGATTGTCCCGGCCGATTCCGGGGGCTCGCGCCGGATCCCCGCCGTGATGAAGACCGTTACAAAATCGTACTGGAGCACACAGCACTGCTGCACCGGTACCGCAGTGAGCAGCCCGAAATACTCCGGTGCAAGCCCGGCCCCTGCCGCGACCAGTGAGAGTCCCTTTCCCGGTTCCGCACGGTCCCAGCCTGCGGGAACGGTATGGTTAAAAAGGGTGGAGACCGGGCGGATACCCCCGTTAATGCCAGTACTTGCAGCGCGGAACGAACCGCGGATGAAAAGAGTATTGGGATCTGAGTAATATCTCATGCAACCGAATAACGTGTCCGGTCTTTGAGTTCCTGCTGCTTGCCGGCATTCCAGCCGGATACATCCTGCAGGTAACCGGTTACCCTGCTGATCTGGGTGACATCGTGGGAGCCGCACTCAGGGCAGACTGCCTTACCGCACAGGGGACAGTATTCGATACCCGACATGATCTCATGGGAGCAATGGCAGTGGTCAAGCGGGCACATGATCTCGAGGTGCGTCTCACCGCAGCCGGGACATGGGCTCTCCTCCACAATGAGGTGGCAGGTGTGGCACTTGTATTTACGTTCCTTTTCCGGAATCTCGTCTACACTCTTGTATTTCTGTGCCAGTTTCCGTTGTTTTGCTGTCCAATCCATAGTATAAAATGGCGCAGGTCATTAATAAATTTTTAGAACCTGCAGGTTAAACGAACGGCCATTTCATCCACAGATAAGCGCGCATATACAGATCTGGTTGCAGAGGGCCGTTGATAACTGTTTACGCCTTGCGGACATGGGCAAAACCCTGTGCTGCGGCTGCCGGATCCTCTGCCTCATAGATCGCGCGGCCAACGATAATTCCGTCAACAAGTTTTGCAATGGTATCCGCATCTCCTCCCTGGGCCCCGACACCCGGTGAAAGGATCTTACGTTTACCAATAATGCCCTTGAGTATCTTCACCCGCTCCGGCCGGGTGGCGGGGGCAATGATCCCGTCAGCCCCGCATTCCATGGCGAGTTCTGCGATCTTCTCTGCCGTGCCTCCATGAAAGAACCCGGTAGCTCCCGGGTGACTCATATCGGCAACCACGTAGCAGGCACCCCCGCACTCGAACGCGGCCTCGACACAGGCAAGCACCGAATCTTTCCCCACAAACCCGTGACAGATGATCGAAGAGAACCCGGCGTCGAAGACCTGCTCTGCAATCAGCCGGTTGGTGTTGGGGATATCTGCAACCTTGAAATCGGCGATGAGCGGGAGATCGTATTCTGCCATCTCGTCTGCAATGGCAAGCCCGCAGGAGAGTACCAGCGGGTAACCGATCTTGATCGCATCGATATGGGGAGCACAGGTCCCGGCAATGGATAAGGCAGTTTTTTTATCAGTTGCATCCAGCGCAAGAATGAGATCAGTCATGGTGGAGTCTCTCTAGGACTGCGGCCACCATAACGGGGAGGGTGATCGTGGCATCGCCGTACACGGTAACTGCCTGCGCCTCTTCCGTGATCTTGCCCCACGACCTGGCCTCATCCAGCGTTGCGCCCGAGAGCCCGCCGAGATCCGGGCGGTCACCGGTCAACTGGACTGCATAAGAGAACCCATTGGGGGTCATGAGCATGCTCTGGAGGATGAAGTTCTTCGGCACACCGCCTCCGACCAGCATTGCTCCGGCCTTCTTTGTCGTAAAACACAGGTCCATAAGGGCTGGCATATCGGCAAACGCATTGACGGTCACCTTGTTGGTCTGGGAAAATAGCCAGTACTGGAGGCCAATCATCGAGTCCTGCACGGCCGGGCAGTAGACGGAGATGTTATTGTGGTACGCGGTATGCAGGATCCCTGACTTCAGGTTCTTCCCGATGTGCTTGAGAAGATCTGATATGGAAATGGTGCTCCCGGGCTCAAGCTTCCCGAATACCTCCTGCATGAACTCCTCGAAATGCACGAACGCTTCGTTCGGGAGATAGACATCGTAGATCCGGTTGATCTCATCGTGCCGCAGTTCGATATCATTGCAGAATGCGGTGCCGTGGAAATGTTTGCACCCTATCGCCTCGATGATATCGTGCGTAAGATTTGCTCCCGTAGAGACGAGCACATCGATATACCCGGCTTTGATCAGATCGGAAACGATTCCGCCCATACCCGCAGGGACCATCGCCCCGGCAATCCCGAAGAACTTCGTGGTCTCCTTGTCCCTCAGCATCTGCTCATAGATATCCACGGCGCGGGACAGCGATCCGCCATTGTACGCTCCGGCCTTTCCCATTGCCACGACCAGTTCATTGACGGTCATCTTCGGTTTCAGGTGCATCTGGGTGACCGGTTCATCGCACTGTTTTGCCATACTCTGTTCTCCCCCAATTATTTGGTGGTATTGGTGTTCCGTAAAGATAACAGTGTTTCAGGAAATCTCAGACCCGGTGCTGGAATCCAAAAGAATGTTGCAGGCTCCCGGGTGAATATTTTTTTAGTTTTCAAAGATGAGCGGGAGGGTCGTTCATAGCGGAAAATATCGCAAGTGCTTTTTTTGCTCTGTAGAAATGATTTCCTCACGAAGAAAAACCGAGTGAAAAACAACCGAAAGATCTAAGGTATGGTGTCTCCTTACAATGTTATGCTAGTAAAGAATAAGGAGACAATTAATAAATCGTCCTGTCGGTTTATCAGTTTTATCAAACATGCATATTCCCTTGTCCAGTCCACTCGACTCACCCCATATTCTTGTAAGTATTCCAGGAGAGATTACACTCAACATCAGCGGTTGACACGACTTCTTTTCAA
>JBAZRZ010000007.1:0-48024 GCA_041662685.1 Methanoregula sp. | reverse complement strand
CTCCTTATTCTTTACTAGCATAACATTGTAAGGAGACACCATACCTTAGATCTTTCTGTTGTTTTTCACTCGGTTTTTCTTCGTGAGGAAATCATTTCTACAGAGCAAAAAAATTACACCTGATCAAAATTCCCGTGATTACCTATACCCGTTTCATATCCTGTACGTAATCCTGCAATTCCAAAATCATGGTGTCGGGGTCTGACAAGTTGCGATCGACAATCTCCACAATTGCGCTGCCCACAATCACCCCGTCAGCTCCGGCGCGGGCACAGGTTTTTGCATGTGGGGGTTTCGATATGCCAAAACCGAGTGCCAGTGGAAGCCGTGTGTTCCTGCGAACCCGGTGCAGCAGATCGATTGCCCCGTCTGATATCTGGTCCCGCACCCCGGTGACCCCAAGCACTGCGACCAGGTACAGGTACCCACGGGCCTTTTCTGCAATTTTTTTGATCCGTTCATCGGAAGTTGTCTGGGTGATGAGGAAGATCGGGTCGATGCCGCAGTGTGCCGCAACAGCACAAACCACCTCTGACTCCTCGACAGGCATATCAGCGATCAGGACGCCGTCAACACCGGCATCCTGCGCTTCTCGGTAGAACCGTTCTATCCCTTGGCGATAGACGATATTGTAGTATGTGAGAAATACGATCGGAACATCGGACTCTTTGCGGATCTCCTTGACAATCTCAAAAACGGTGTCCGGTGTCGTGCCGGCTGCAAGCGCCCGTTCATCGGCCTTCTGGATGGTTGGACCATCGGCCACCGGGTCAGAGAACGGCACCCCCAGTTCGAGGATATCGGTCCCCCCGGCGATCAATGCCCGGGCGATCCGTATGCAGGTTGCCTTGTCCGGGTCACCAGCAACGGTAAATCCGATGAAGGCGGGTTTTTTCAAGCTGGCATCGGCAAATGCCGTATCGATCCGTCCCATTACAGGCCCCCCTGCATCTTTGCCACTTCAGCCACATCCTTGTCGCCACGTCCCGAGAGGTTGATGATCACAATGTCATCCTTGTCGAAATGGTCTGCGTTCTGCTTTACGTATGCGAAGGCATGGGCGGATTCCAGTGCCGGGATAATCCCCTCGGTTTTTGAAAGGAACCTGAAAGCGTCCAGCACTTCAGGGTCGTTGACCGCCGCATAGGTCACGCGGTGCTTGTCCTTAAGCATCGCATGTTCGGGACCTACGCCCGGATAATCCAGTCCTGCGGAGATGCTGTAAGTGGGGAGTATCTGCCCGTGCCTGTCCTGCATGAGGTACGAGAGCGTTCCGTGCAGTACTCCGGTATCCCCGGCGCAGAGCGTGGCGGAATGCTTTCTCGTCTCGATCCCCTCACCTCCTGCTTCAACCCCGATCAGTTCCACATCATCGGCAAGGAACGGGTGGAAGATGCCGATGGGATTCGACCCGCCGCCCACACACGCAACAACCGTGTCAGGAAGCCGGCCTTCTTTTCTCAACACCTGCTCCCGTGCCTCCTTGCCGATTGGAAGTTCCTTATCATGAGGGGGTACTGGTGCGGACCGACGACCGAGCCGATCAGGTAGTACGTTTCCCGCACATTGGCCACCCAGTCGCGAAGTGCTTCATTGATTGCGTCCTTGAGCGTCTTTGTGCCGGATTTTACCGGGATCACTTTTGCCCCCATCAATTCCATGCGGAAGACATTGAGCGCCTGCCGCTGCGTGTCCACTTCGCCCATATACACCTCAACGGGCATACCGAGCGCAGCACCGACAATCGCAGTCGCAACACCGTGCTGCCCGGCACCGGTATCAGCGATCAGCCGTTTCTTGCCCATCTGCTTTGCGAGCAGGGCCTGCCCGAGGGCGTTGTTCAGTTTGTGGGAACCCCCGTGCACGAGATCCTCGCGCTTGAGATATATCCTGCACCCGAATTCCCGTGAGGCATTCGGGCAGAAGGTGAGCGGTGTCTCGCGTCCCGCGTATTCAGTCTGCAATTCTGCAAGTGCGCGGGCGAACTGGGGATCCCTGCTCATCTTTTCATACGCATCCTCCCGTTCGATGAGTGCGCTCATCAGTGTCTCGGAGACGTACTGTCCGCCGTATTGTCCGTATCTTCCTTTTGTTGTCATGGTACGCTCTTTCGTGCTGCCGCAATGAACGCGGCTATTTTTGTATGGTCTTTGATTCCTAGTGCAGTCTCGATGCCGCTTGCGACATCTACGGCATATGGGTGTACCTGCCGGATCGCATCCGCCACATTTTCCGGGGTGAGTCCCCCGGCACGGATGACCGGTAATGCCGATCTCTGTACTACGTTATGGGCATGTGAGAGATCGAAATTTTTCCCGCGGCCATGGCTCTCGTCCACAATGATCGCGTCGCAGTCGGTTGGAATGGGATCATTTCGCCCGATTACCCGTATCACTTTTGCTCCCGGTTTTTCCCGGAACACAAACGGGTGCGAGATCGGGATTGCATCCGGGTGCAGGGCAAGGATCTGTTCGAGATCATCGTACGATGCAGTGTGGCTCACCGCAACGGTGGTGGTAAACGGCCCGAACGCATTAAAAATTTTCCGTGCCCGTTCCGGTGTCACTGACCGTTTCGATACCGGTGAAAACACTACAACGCCTATCGCATCGGCACCGCATGCTTCCGCGTACCGGGCATCAGCCGGCCTCGTGATCCCGCAGCACTTTATGCGCATGCGAACTCCTCGAGTTTCTTCTCCGGGCGATCGTGCATCATGATCGATGAACCGATCAGGAACGCATCGCAGTAGGGTTTCATCTCACGGATATCATCGGCTGAGCGCATACCACTTTCTGATACGATCGTTCTTCCTGCGGACCGGACACTCTCCGAGAGAAGCCGTGTGGTGGAGCGGTCTATGGTGAGCGTTGCAAGATTGCGGTTGTTGATCTCGATTAATTCGGCGCGGGTGGCGAGAGCGATTTTTATTTCTTCTGCGTTGTGAACCTCGACAAGCGGTTCAAGACCGTACTCCTGTGCGAGATCGACAAATCCCGGCAGGCGCTCCCTGAGCACAGCCGCAATCAAGAGTACCGCATCCGCCCCGAGCGCCCGAGATTCGGCAATTTGACGTTCGGCGATGATGAAATCCTTCCGGAGGACAGGGATACTGACGGCTGATTTCACTTTGGCGATGTTCAGTCCCGAGCCCCCGAAGAAATACGGCGCGGTCAGCACCGAGAGTGCCACGCACCCGCGGCCTGCAAGTGCTCCCGCCATCATGGCCATGTCCACGTTGCGGCGGATGGTGCCACGGCTGGGTGATGCGCATTTGATATCGGCGATCACTGCGTTTTTGCCGTTCCTGTTCCGTATTGCATCGACAAGGCTTACTTGAGGTTTTATTCCGTTCTCCGGAAACGTTGCCGGGTGCAGGGCAACCCATTTCTCTGTGCGCTTAATGATCTCATCGAGGATCATGCCACACCCCACGTTGCATCCACCAGCGCACCGAGCCGGGCAGCAGCATTCCCTGAATCTATGGAAACGGCAGCAAGCCGGATCCCTTCATGCAGATCCTGTGCCAGCCCGCCGACATATATGGCAGCCCCCGCATTCATGAGCACGATATCCCGTGCTGCACCCTTCTCTCCCCGAAGGAGATCGCGGATGATACGGGCGTTCTGCTGTGCATCGCCACCTGCGAGATCTGCCAGCTGAGCAGATGCAATTCCGTAGGTATCGCACTGGATCGTGTACGTACTGATTGTTCCGTTATCGAGCTCAGCGATGACGGTATCTCCCGTAGTGGTGATCTCGTCAAGACCGGCACCATGGACCACCATCGCCCGCGAGAGCCCGAGTATCCTGAGCACATCCGCCAGGGTACCCGTAAGGTCCGGCCGGTAGACCCCAAGCACCTGTGTCTGTGCTCCGGCAGGGTTTGCCAGCGGGCCGAGGATGTTGAAGATCGTCCTGCACCCGCTCTCCTGCCGGGCGGTCATGACATGTTTCATGGCCGGGTGGTAATTCGGGGCAAAGAAAAACGCGATACCTACCTCTTCCACGATTCGCACTTGTACTTCCGGGGCAGGTGCGAGACTGACCCCCAGTGCGGCGAGGACATCTGCCGAACCGCACCTGCTGCTCACGCCCCGGTTGCCGTGTTTGACGACCGGGCAACCTGCTCCCGCAGCGACAAATGCCGAGGCGGTGCTGATGTTGAAGGTCTGCGCCCCATCTCCTCCGGTACCGCAGGTGTCGACGAGCATCCGCCTGGTCACCGGTCGTACCGTGATCGCATGATCCCGCATCACCCGGGCAAAGGCCGCGATCTCGGCGGCGGTCTCACCCTTCATATGCAGCGCAAGGAGAAATGCACCGATCTGTGCCTGCGTGGCCTTCCCTTCCATGATCATGCTCATCATTCCTGCCGCTTCAGAAGGATCGAGATCCTGCCGTGCTGCAAGTTTCGTGAGCGTCTCTTTAAACGTCATGATGCCCCTCCCGTTCCGGCAAGGAAATTCCGGATGATCCGGTTGCCTTCCTGCGAAAGGATACTCTCAGGGTGGAACTGGACACCCTCAATAGGGTACCGGGTATGCCGGACCCCCATTACGTAATGGTCATCGAGACTTGTTGCAGAAACCTGCAGTTCCGCGGGCAGGGAATCGTCACGGGCAACCAACGAATGGTAGCGTGTCGCGGTAAAGGGCGCTGGCATGCCGGTAAAAACACCCTGCCCGTCATGCCGGATTGCTGAGGTCTTGCCATGCATCAGGTGCCCGGCCCTGACGACTTCCCCCCCAAACGCTGTGCAGATCGCCTGGTGCCCGAGACAGACCCCCAGCGTTGGAATGGTCCTGCTCATCGTTTCCAGCACTTCCATACAGACACCGGAATCGTGGGGTGTCCCTGGCCCGGGTGAGAGGATGATCCGGTCGCACCCGCTCTTTTCCAGCTGTTCAAGCGGTTTATCGCAGGTCATGACTACCGGGTTGCCCCCAAGTTTACCGACCTGCTGGTACAGGTTGAAGGTAAAACTGTCATAGCAGTCCACGATCAGGACTTTCATGGCGACACCCCGGCCCGCTCGATCGCCCGCAGCATCGCCGATGCCTTGCTCTCGGTCTCTTTCCATTCATTGGCCGGTACTGAATCAGCGACTATACCCGCTCCCACCTGTACATATGCCCGCCCGTTGCGGACAATTACGGTACGGATCGCAATTGCGAACTCGAGATTCCGGTCAAACCCGATATACCCGACCGCCCCGGCATAGATCCCGCGATTCTGCATCTCTTCCTCGCCGATGCTCTGCATTGCCCGGATCTTCGGTGCGCCCGATACCGTTCCGGCAGGGAAACAGGATTTGAAGGCATCATAACAATCCAGGTTGTCCCGGAGCATGCCATTGACCGTGGAGACAATGTGCTGGACATGGGAGGACTTCTCTATCCCCATGAACTCCCCGACTTCCACAGAACCGAACCGGCACACCCGGCCGATATCGTTTCTCGCGAGATCGACAAGCATCGTGTGCTCGGCCCGCTCCTTGGGATCTTCGAGAAGCTCCTGTGCAAGCTGCGTGTCCTCACGGGCATCGCGTCCCTGCGGACGGGTGCCAGCGATCGGCACGGTTGTTACCCGCCGTTTCTCCACCCGTACGAGCATCTCCGGGCTTGCTCCTATCACCTGCTCGTCCCCGAAATCAAGGTAATACATGTACGGACTCTGGTTGATCTCCCGGAGTGCAGCATAGATCGCGAATGGATCGTTTTTTACCGCACACTTCATCCTGCGCGAGATCACTCACTGCCTGGAAGATACCTCCTGCGACAATGTGCTCCTTTACCCGTTCTATGGATCGCTCAAATGCTTCCCGCGATACTGAAGGTATATACTCCGGCTTTTGACCGCTTGCCTGCTTCAGCGTTCCACTCGCCTTCTTACCCGATGCAAGGCTGGCAATATGATCGCCCAGCGCCCGTATCTTTGCAACACTCTGTTCATATTCCTGTTGCAGATCGGATTCGTAGGTGAGGAACAGGCTGGAGAAGATGAAGAGTTTCTGTTCAGCGTGATCGAAGACTATGCAGTCCTTGGTGAGCATGAAACTGGCGTCATGATCTTCACGGGCACGGTTCCCGATAGCAGGTGGGACGCCATTGTACCCCTCGCGTACGTTCTCAAAGAGCGAGTACACGCAGTCGTACGCAAAGTAACCCACCATGCCCCCGAAGAACCGGGGGGCTTTCACGTTTACGTAACAGAACCGGGAGAGGATCGACTTGATTTTGTCAACCGGTGTCTCCCCCTCGGGGTCTTTTGCAATCGCCGTAAAGCGCTCATTGCCCCGGACCTCAACGGTCTTACCAATCGTGACCACGAACTCAGGATCGATCCCGATATAGGAGTAGCGGGCGATATTCTCGCTGCCTTCCATGGATTCGAGCAGGAACCCGCAGCCGTTCCGGGTCCCGGTGTATACATCCAGTGGTGAGATATCCGGCAACGGCAGCTCGGCACAGAGAGGGATGATCAGCGGTTTAGGCTGATCTTTTACTGGGGTCAGGTATTCATTCAGTCCAAGATTAAATTTTAGTTGCTGTTTCATAGGAGCAGTTTCCATCCCATTGGCATCACCGTACCATCTGCTGCCGCTCCCCGGCAGTTGTATAAATAGTGGTCTACATTGTACATATTTATGCATTGATGTATTTTTTTTGGTTATTGGTGTATTTTATTTAACACTTTATTTTGGGGAAGAAAAGAGCGCATGCTAAAGGGCGATGCTGATAAGGAGATGAAAAAAGGTTATTAAACTTAAGAGCAGATTGTCGAGAGGTTATCTGATTGTTGTGAAGATAAAACAGGAACGGAAAGTACACGTTCCCTCTCGTGTCGTCAGAAAAGCCCTGAAAAAAATCCTGCGGCACGAACCATGGAACTGAAAAATTGGTAAAAGTGATATCTGTTCAATGGATCTTTATCCCCCTTTCTTTGAGTTCCTCAGTCTTTTTCTGTGAGCACGCTTCGCATCTGAACTCAGGTTCATGGTCATGCATCCTGTCGTAATCTCCTGATCGCGCCAGCCGGTACCCACGGGCAACATTGCCGCAGTCCACGCAGGCGATCCTCTCCTTAACCTCCCATTGTGCGGCAAGACTCTGGGGTGTGAAGATGAACTGGTCTACCCAGAAGAAGATCAGCCCCCCTATCAGGTTTGCAACAATGGCTGCAACCCACTGGCCCATGGACGCGAGAAGAATACCGACCACTGCGAGCAGGGGAGTGCTCACCTGCCACCTGAGCAGGTAGAGCCCGTAGCGTTTGTAATTGACCTGCATACCGATGAATTGTATGCCCGGGTGATAGGTGTTGCGATGGTAACAGCACCAGAGCGGGTATTTTTATAGCGCCTTTGACCAATCTTATTCAGTATCGTGGAGGCTGGAAAATGAGGCTCTGTCGAAATGAATCCTTAAGCTCGGTCTTTATCTCACGGATGATCGGGATCATCTGTTTCCTGATTGTAGTCGTGCTGGCAAACATCCTTACCTATTATGTATCCAGCCCGGTCTACAGTGCCGGCGTCGTGTTCCTCAATGAGAACTTCTGGCTGCTAATGCTCATTGCGATCATCCTGCTGGTAGGCGACATCTTCTTTGCATTCCCGTTTCCGCTTAATCTCCCTGCGCCTATCATCAAGGCTATTGGCAGCGTCTTTATCATCGCGTTCATGCTCTATATCTTCCAGTGGGTTGATACCGTTGCGGCAACCAGCCTCTACTCGTTTGTCTGGTTGCTCTCTTGTGTAATCGTCCCGATCATCTTTATCGTCGTGCTTGTCAGCGGGTACTTCAAGATTATGCGCAAGCTCTGCTGGGAACCACAGCCAGAAAAGGAAGGTGAGTGTCTGGTTGTTCACGAGATTAAAAAAAGCTCTCCCGAAGACCCGGTTTCAGATGTAAAATCGTGAGAAGATATTGGTGCTGAGTTCCGGCTGATGATGTACGATATCATGCACCGGTTTCGTCATGAATTCCGGAAAAAGTAATCGCGTTGTCACCAGTCAGGGTTTTCCCTATGGAATTTCTTCTCTTTTTCCTCGATATCTTCAACCGTCAGGTGTGCTGGCATACACAGGCAGCGATGTTCGGTAAATACGCCCCCCTTGAATGATCCCTGGCGCTCACCGGCGTTGCACGCTCCGTAAATATTCGCGTCGCAGTCATGATAGACCTGCGGAAGTGCATCTTTCTGGGCACAGTCTTTTGCCTCTTTCCATGATTCTGCCATGAATTTTAGTATTAGTGCAATCCAGAGATGAGGTTTACCCCTTATGCTAGTTTAAAAAAAAAGTGCACGTTAAGGGACTCTCTCTGAAAAACAGATCGAAAGGTAAAACAGTTACTGTTCCGGAACCGGGGCTTTTAATTCCTATCACGGGATGATCTCGCACCCGTTGAACTTTTCATGGGCAAAATCGTCAAGAGTGATCGTCCCCTTCTCAATAAGAGCACGGACGCGGGGAACTGCTTCTATGAGTGCGGAGTGCAGGTTCTCCACCGTCCCACAGACGGTTTTTCGCTCCATCATGCTCCAGGGTTTGGTAATATTGGAGTACAGGCATCGTCCCCCGCAGAAATCACGTATCCTGCATTCTGTGCATTCCCCCCCAACATATATCCGGTCAAGGTTTTTTGGATCAGCCGTCTGGATATGTCCTACATAGTACTCCTTCATCCCGACCATCACCGGGCAGGGGGCAATGTGTCCGTCGGTCATAATACTGTAGTTCGCGTGTCCCGATCCACACCGCAGTAAACTATTTTTCCCCAGCAGCAAATCTTCCATCGGGTCAAGGAACGGGTACCATCGCAGTACTTCTCCTTCTGATTCCATATGGTCAATCCAGTCCGCAACCAGTGTCCGGATGCCGGGATTGTAGCTCTTTTTGGTCCAGTCCGCAAACGGGCGCCGTGAAAAATCCCCGGCAAAATTTGCATCCAGCTGCCAGTGAATGGAGGAGAACGAATAGTCCGGGTTCTGAGTAAGCCAGTGGACAGCTGCTACTATATCGGTCTGCTCAGTAACTGCCATCCGCGCTATGAGCTCTCCTGTGAACCCCCTTTCCCGTATCCTCCTGACATTTTCCATCACATTCCGGTACACTCCCGTCCCCCGGTTACCATCGGTGAGTGTTTCCCCCCGTCCAGTGAGATAAGGATGGTTGAAAACCGGTTCACAATTTCCGGCGCGAGCCGGTCCAGCAGTATACCGTTGGTCTGTATCATGAACTGCTGTACCGGTGCCTCGCGCACGATCCGATCGATCAGATCTGCACGCATGAGGGGTTCTCCTCCATAAAACGTGAGCGTGGGTTCAGGATCTTTTTGCAGGAATGTATAGAGAAGACTAAGATCGAAATCAAGATCCCGGGGAAGGTTGGGATCGATGTCAATCTGGGGTGCGGTTTCATCATCGCTCTCTTCCAGTACTTCAAATGCCTTCGCCCGGCAGTACCTGCAGCAGAGGTTACATTCGTCAGTGAGGATGAGATGGAAATACATGCAATGCTCATCATCATGGGTGTTTGCAGACGATAAATTTAGGGCAGCCTTCGGGTCATCCTCTTACTCATGAGTTTAATTTGTTTGGCTCCAATTATGCATGAGGATGAATGTATGGCGCCACCTGATCCGTCTCCGTCATTTACTTTGAATGCCGCGGACTATTCCCAAAGTTCACCCACCCAGCAACAATGGGCGCAGGAACTCATTGCAAAACTCAGGCTCAACGGGAGGGAGCGGGTGCTTGATATCGGATGCGGAGACGGGAAGGTGACTGCTGCGATCGCAGCAAGTGTGCCGACGGGCTCGGTAACCGGTATCGACAGTTCCCCTGAGATGTGCCGGTTTGCCCAGGAACATTTCCCCCACAGTATGCACAACAACCTCACCTTTATCCTCAGGGACGCCAGTCATCTGGGGTTTTTTGAAGAGTTTGATGTAGTATTCTCGAATGCCGCACTCCACTGGATCCCTGATCACAAACCCGTGCGTGCAGGGATTGCACGCAGCCTGCGCCCGGGTGGAAGGCTGCTCGTCCAGATGGGAGGAAAAGGCAATGCCGCACAGGTATTCGATGCACTCACGGTCGTGCTAAAAATGCCCCGCTGGGCCGGGTACTATAACGGGTTCTCATTCACCTACGGTTTTTTCGGGCCCGAAGAGTACCGACACTGGCTGGCAGATGCGGGACTTGAGCCCATCCGGGTGGAGTTGATCCCAAAGGATATGGTGTACCCTGACCTGGAGGCATTTGCCGGTTGGATCCGCACGACCTGGCTCCCGTGGATGGCCCGGTTGCCGGTGGGTGAGCAACAGGTATTTATCAGGGCGCTTAGTGATGAGTACCTCTCAATGTATCCGGCTGATATTGATGGAACGATCCACATCGGTATGGTGCGACTGGAAGTTGAAGCGAAGAAAAGGGCGTGAGTCTGCCCGGACCCTTCGCAACCTATAAACCATCCTTCTTATAATTCTCTCTCATGCCCGTAGGATCGTACTTTGATAAGGAAGTCGAGACTATGGAACGCAGCGATCTCGATGCACTCATTGATGAACGCGTGCGTTATACGGTGCAGTACGCCGCTGAACACTCCCCTTTCTACCGGCACTGGTTCAAAGAGAACAATATCAATCCTGCAGAAATCCGGGAACATGGAGATCTTCTCGATCTGCCGATTGTATCCGGAAAAACCATCAGAGAGCACCAGCCTCCGATTATGCCGGAATTTGAGTTCCTGTCCACAGACTGGGATAATGTATTTTCCATACAGGAGACGAGTGGTACGAGTGGAACTCCCAAAGGATTTTTCCTGACATGGGATGATTGGAAACGATACGCGGAGAAGTATGCCCGGAGTTTTGTCTCGCAGGGTTTTTCGGACAATGACCGGATCGTAGTCTGCGCCTCGTAAGGTATGAATGTGGGGGCAAACACCATGACGATTGCTGCACGGAACATCGGCATGGGAATCATCCCCATAGGTAAATGTACTTTTGAATCCCGTATCCTGAAATGTTACAAACCCACCGCTATTGTGGGAAGCGTCTTCAAACTGCTCAGGCTCGCACGAAGTCTTTCTGCCGAGGGGATGGAACCTTCTGACACGTCGATTAATAGACTTGTCGCGGGTGGTGAGAGTTTTGCCGACGAATCCCGTGCCTACCTTGCCGAATTGTGGGGAGTACCGGTGTACAATACCTATGGCAGTACAGAAGGGACGATGTGCGGCGAATGTACGCATCTTTCAGGATTGCATGTTCCTGAAGATCTTGTCCACCTTGACGTATATGATCCCCAAATGCAATCGTTCGTGAAAGATGGTGAGTGCGGGAGGGGGATGCTGCTGATCAATTATGATACTGAGGATACTACGGTTGTCCTCTCCCGTGAGCGGTGCGGGTGCGGGAGAACCCATATGCGGATTGTCAATCCCCAGCGTGAAGCTGAAACCATCTGGGCATTCGGGAACCCTTTCAACCGGACTGACATTGAAGCAGCAGTCTTCCAGCGCGAGAGCATGGCGTATATTACCGGCGAATATGAAGCGTTTTTATCTGACGGGGAAAAGCCGGAAGAAGCGGTGTTGCGGGTAAGCCTTGAGTGCGTTGATCCGTCACGCTGTGACCGCAAGATGGCGGAAGATCGATTCGTTTCCCGGTTCCTCAAGTACAAAGCATTGATTGCGGAGCATTACCACGATGGTTCATTACGGATCGAATTCAATTTTACCGGGCTCCGCGGGCTTGATTTCTATACCCTTAAGGGTCGCCCGAAACGGCTGGTCGACCGAAGGGTGCACTGATTGGGGGGACGTAATGATACGAAACACGGGTCAATTAAACGGCAATGAACATGCGTTGACCGGGCTTGAAATCGTCGTACTGCTGGTTGTTGCGATATTGATTATCGGGTATCTCGGGTACGGGGAGATATCTCATGGGAAAACCCCTCCTGTGGGTACGCAGCAAAAACAAAACAGGGTATGATCTCGAATGACGTGGTGGCAGCAACCGATCTTCTCACGGATCCCCGGGGCATATTCGGGTACCCTGCGGTCGATGGCACAATAGCAGGTGTTCCGGTCCGTTTTAAGACACAAAACCCGGTTATGCTGGGTGCGTTTGAACTGACGATCCAGCCGTTCATGATGAATTCGGGAGATATCGATATGGGTCATGCATCGGTGCTCTGGGTGAGTGGAAGTGATCAGGAAAAACTCTCCCTTGTGCAGACCCCTCAACTGATCTGCCCAAACTGGACGATCACGAATAAGGCAAATTCGGTCCCGCTGAAAAGTGCAAATCAGGATCTGTTCCTTGAAACCGATGAACAGTTCACGCTCCTTATCTGTCCTGCGGGGCATGCAGCTCCCAACCAGCAGTTCACGCTGACTATTGCTCCGGAGAACGGGCAGATTTTTCCCCTTATCCGGACGGTTCCGCCTGCCATTACTCTGGTGACAAACCTTGGCTGACGGTGCAGGCAGGACCGATGCCTGCCGCAGGAGCAAAGAGAAACTCCGGGCTGAACGGTCTGGCAGGAATAATGGGAGTAAAACCAGAAAACGGGTAAGGAGTGCTGCGTATTCACGACAGGTGCATAACACGCGATGATGATGCGTTTACCGGTCTTGAACTGGTCGTTGTCATAGCGGTGAGGGGCGGCACTTCTGCTCGTGTTCATGAGTGGTGGGCAGGTACCCGGGTGGATCAGGATGCTTCCCGGAGGGGTGGTGGCAGAGAGTGCTTATCTTTCTGGCGATCATCTTCAGCCTGTGGGAAGTGTTTTTGGTTTTCCCGCAGTGAGCGGAACGCTCGGGAATACAAATGTGAGGTTTGAGCACCCGGATCCCGGGACGCTCGGTGCTATGCGGATGACGGTATCACTTTTCATGGGGGATACCGTGGCGATCGATATGGATCGTGTCAATGTGATTTGGGCTGCCCGCGGATCGGACGAACAGATCGGACAAACCACCTCCCGGTTCCTCATCTGCCCGAACTGGAGCATTACCGGGAAATATAATCTGCTTCCCGGTCTTTCAGCGGATTCTGACAACTGGTTAGAGCCCGGCGAACAGTTTGAGATCCTGGCATGTCCCTCAACCTGAGGGCAGCCGTATGGAATCTTCACTCTTACCATCCACCCGGATGGTTCTGCCATGCCGCTCAGGGTTACCCGCACCGTCCCCCCCCGGAATGAGCCCGGTCATGCATTTTAGGTAATCCTGCGGCACCCTGCTGTCAGGCCCCCCGGTACACCCCCTCGGACTGCGCTTCTGTGTCCGGGATTCGCTACCCAGAAGATCCCGAATCTGCCCGTTATTGCCGCGAATCGGCTCAAACGACCGGTTTTTAGGGGTTATTTAAACGGGATGAATAGGGCGCCTCAATGCCAAAAATACGAGCAAATATATGGCAAAAATCCAGACTTCGACGGGCTTCGACGGAAACCTTTTATATTATCAGGCGTCACCTTTCATTATCAAAACCCAATTGTGGTTTTGAGGTGTTTAAATGGGAACCAAAATTGGAAAGGAAAAAATCCTACGCGAAAAGGGTTACCTGTACTTCATCGGCAAGGATGGGTACGTCTGGGCAGCCCCGATGAAGCACAATAAGACCGGCAAGAAGAAGAAAGTCGGTACTGAAAAGATCGCAAAAGAAAAAGGCCACATGTATTACATTGGCAAAGACGGCTTTGTAGCAAAAGCCAAGATGAAGAACGCATAATCTTCCCATATTTTTTGCACGCGGTCACCTGCTGTCCGGAGTAATCCGTATGGCAAGACTGCAACACTTTTGACCCTTGACCCTTGACGGGTGCGTTTCCCGCGATCGTTTTTTGATTCGCCACGTTTTTTTGCTGTCTTTTGCCGTTTTAGTGGATACTAAAACACCCATCACCCGCATGTTCTTCCTGATTTTTTAATGGTAAAGATTGAGGTGCAGAGCGGTGGAGTGGATAGTATTGTGCACGAAGCCCAACCGATCTCCCCCCTAGTCCTGTCGGCATTTCATGCATTGACGCAGGGTCTTGATACCCGGGAGAGCATGTGCTCGATCTTTTCGCATATCCGTGACATCCCGTACTCACTTGTCGCACCGGCTAACGATGCAAAAACCCCGCAGGAACAGATACTCATTGCAGGAAAAGGCTCCAGTGCCGCCAAGCACTACCTGCTCGCAGAGATGTTCCGGAACCTGAACCTCACGGTCGTATATGCCACATTTCCGTTTCTCTGGAATGATCCCGATCTCCATTATTCGCCGCAACTCCGGAAGCTTGCCGCAACGCTCCCGGTTGCACACCATCTCGCTTGCCGGGTCCGGGTTGGATGTAACTGGATATTGGTGGAAGCGACGTGGGATCTCCCCTTGGCAAAGGCAGGGTTCCCGGTCAACGAGGACTGGGACGGGTATTCAGGAACAAAATGCGCAGTGAAGCCGTTGAAATCCCCCGTGCGGACGGCGTTCTGTCGTA
Organism: Methanoregula sp.; assembly: GCA_041662685.1. Classification (GTDB taxonomy): domain Archaea; phylum Halobacteriota; class Methanomicrobia; order Methanomicrobiales; family Methanospirillaceae; genus Methanoregula. The sequence goes on along the minus strand of JBAZRZ010000007.1, from coordinate 33,519 downwards.
CTGCCACAAACAAACCGTGCCACGGGATGGATGAGGCCACACTTACGCCCGTTGATGGCGAGAAGAATCACTGGGAGAAAGATGACCGGGCCCGGCATTGCGCCGGGAAGATCACCCTGCGCACTTCTGATGAGGTAGAGCATACACGGCAGTTCAGCAGGGAATTCAGCAGCTGGTTAGAGACCGTACAAACATCTGCGTCCCTATGATCAACCGTAACTATATCCCCCATCTTTTCACCGGGAAACTCAACCATTAACTGATCGCATACTAAACATCCATTATAATGGCACCCGATTCCCGGCAGGACAGGATCCCGGTCGAGCTGCAGATTCTTCTGGGGCTCTGTATTCTTGGCATACTCATACTGGCACCGATTTTACTCTCCTGGTATTTTCCCGGTCCGGTCCTTACCCCCCAGACCAACGCAACCGTTCATGTAAAAATTCTCGCGATAAACGATTTCCACGGTCAGCTGACCACGGGACAGACCCTCAACAAGCGCCCGGTCGGGGGTTCACCGGTACTGGCGTCATACCTGAAATCGGCGATGGCGTCAGGGAATGCTGATGGCACGATCATTGCCCTGCCCGGTGATGTGGTCGGGGCATCGCCTCCCGAATCCGGGTTGCTTCTCGATGAACCCACCCTGCTGTTTTTCAACACCTATGCAAACCCGTACTGTACCCTCGCATCGAACTCGCCGGATCCCTCATGTAATATGGTTGCAACGCTGGGGAACCACGAGTTCGATAAAGGGGTACCGGAACTGATGAGAAAAATCGGGGGCGGGGATGGTACTACGACTGCAACCCACCTCGTTGATCCATACCCCGGCACGAGAGCTACCTATGTCTGTGCAAATGTGGTCTGGAAAGTCAACAATACCCCTATCCTTCCCCCGTATACCCTGCGAAATGTTGGCGGGGTTCCCATTGCGTTTATCGGTGCGGATACGATGAACACCCCCCGGATCCAGAACTCTACCAATATTCAGGATGTGATCTTTTTAGATGAAGCCGACTCCATAAACCGGTATATCCCGGAAATCCAGAGTCAGGGAGTACATGCGATCGTTGTCCTTCTTCACGAAGGCGGGGCCCAGACCCCTTATGACGGTCCCACGCAGGTGAACGGAACCGTGACCGGGCGGGTTGCCGATATCATTCCCCGGCTTGACAGCGATGTTGATGTTGTGCTGTCCGGCCATACGCATTCGTTTACCAATGCCTACCTGACCAATGCCGGCGGAAAACCCGTGCTCGTCACACAGGCGTATATGTACAGCAAGGGGTTCGCCGACATCGATCTCACGATCAGCCGGGCCAGTGGAGATATCATCGGGAAATCCGCACAGATCGTACCGGCGTATGCGGATCAGTCCCCCGGTACCAGCCCGGATCCTGCCACTGCTGCGTTCCTTGCAGCGGATGAGCAGGTTGTTGCACCGGTAGTGAACCGGCCTGTTGGCGTTGCGGCCCTGGATGTTACCCGGGACCAGACCCCTGCCGGGGAATCGGCGATGGGCGATCTGGTTACGGACAGCCAGCGTGTTGCGATGAACGCAGATGTGAGTTTTACAAGCTCCGGTTCGGTGCGGGCAGATCTGAAACAGGGAAATATTACCTGGGGCAACCTGTATTCCGTCCAGCCGTTTGCCGGGACGGTCCTGTCGATGACCCTGTCCGGTGAACAGATCCAGCGGGCCCTTGAACAGCAGTGGCAGGAGCCGCGTCCTCCCCACAATCTCATGGTTTCGGGGCTGGTGTACAGGTATTATGCAGAAAAACCTGCCGGCAGCAGGGTGACTGAGGTGAAGATACACGGTGTCTCATTAGACCCGAAAGCGAGCTACACCGCTTCCATGGTTGATTTTCTTGCCGGTGGAGGTGACGGGTATACGACGTTTAAGGAAGGAAAGAACATAACGAACGGCCCGGTTGATGTCGACGCGCTGGTTGCGTATGTGGGGGCATTACCGCAACCGGTGAACGTGACGGTTGACGGGAGGATCCAGCGGATCAACTGATGCGGGATTTACCATCCCCTCCCGATTCCTGCATTGTTATTGGTGGGAACCCGTCTGAAGGTCATCGTTACGGGCCCGGAGATTTGCTGCAAAGGTGCGGGCAAGCAACGGGCTGACCGCCTGAGGGGGGAGCCCGAGCGCTGCTGCTGCATTTTTTGTGAGTTCCATCGGGTCGGGATTACCATCGCCGGAGCAAGCGACCACGGTTTCACGGATCCTTTTGAGATATGCAAGTGCCCGGTCCATCTGCCCATATGCGTCTTCACCCACCCGTGGCTCATCCCATGCCGCGAGGAGGACCCGGATGCCCCGTACCGACCGGAGGAGTCGTATCGATAGTATGGACTCTGTAACATCATCATACACGGGGAGATCTCCTGACACCGGTATCACGTCGCCGGAGAAGTGCGCCCCCTCCCCCGACAGGAGCATCGCTATCGAACCGGCTGAATGGCCCGGCGTATGCAGCACTTCGAGCTCGTATTCACCGGACCCGTCAATATCTATGGTGACGCCCCCGTCAAGCTCGAAATCGATCGGTACCGATCCACCGACAAGCGTGGCAAATCCCGGGACCGGGCGCTCCCGGTTCTGGCATTCCACATCCTCTATCCACGCCCGTTCAACCGGGTGTGCCGCCACGCTGCACCCGGTGGCCTCCCGGATTACCCGGGCCGCCCCGATGTGGTCGAGGTGGGAGTGGGTCCGGATGACAAGCGAGATCTCCGATGGGTCGCGGCCGACGGACCGGATATATTCGAAGATCCGCGTCTCGCAGCCCGCTACCCCCGTTTCGATGAGGGTGATCGTTTCGCCCACGATGAGTTACGAGTTCACGAAACGGTAGAGGACAATACCGGGTGCAACCGGGACCTGGAACGGGTGCCTGAGTGCATGGATCGCGGGGGTGACCTGCATGGGCTCTCCTTATGTGCCGGAATATTGGGCAGGGGATGGTATATTGATCGCGGGAGGGGGATACCCACCCCCCCTTCCGGCCGCACGAACTTATGCAGGGCTTCGCATGGAGTCACGTCGAAAAAGGGGTTTTTTGGTCTATCCATTAGCAGGGTAGGCCCCCCCTTTGCCCTGAGTGCCCCCACCATGAGCCCTTATTCCAACGGTTGTCCACGCATCCTATCGCCAAAAACCGCATTGCAAGTGCAATGCATGGGTAAGATATTGAGAGAATATACTCATCTATATTGACCCCATCATTTCCAGTGGAGAATCGAAAAAAAGAAGCGAAAATGGCTTAGTTACTCAAGGAATCCCCGTTTTTCATGCAATGCCTGCCGACCGGGGCCAACCAAAAAAGACATCCGTAGCCGGAAAAATATCGCAAAATACATGGGCCCGCTGAGATTCGAACTCAGGACCTCCGCCGTGTGAAGGCGACGTCATAGCCAACTAGACCTCGAGCCCGATGCATCGACCGGGAATTGAACCCGGGCTATAAGCTTGGAAGGCTTAAGTCATACCACTAGACCATCGATGCACTGTGCTCTACAATTTTGGTGGGGAGCTGTATTAATAATTGTCACTGGATTTTCTGCCTATGTGGTGCTATGTGAGTAAATTTCCCTTTAATTTACGTACATACACACTGACTTTTTTTAATGGTAATAGATCCGTACGTCATCCGTGCGATAAATATCTTAAAAATGGAAATTATTTCTTGGCTGGATAGTGGAAGGGCAAACGTTCAGGAAGTACTGCCGCGCCAATTGCAAGCACCGGCCCAATGACCAGTCCTGCCCAGAAGATGAGCCCCAATATGCCGAGCAGCACAAGGAAGGCCCGGTCCCGGATTGTCCTTCCGGATGATCTTCGCCCCATGCGCAGTGCCCAGATGCCCAGCACAATGGGGATGATGGCAAAGACAAGAGTAAAGGCAACCGAAGAAGAAGGGCCCGCAACCGCCATCACCCGCATCATCTGCACCAGTGTGATCGCCGCACCCCCAAGGTAGCACAAGCCGGCGATAGTCGCAAGCCAACAGGAATGGGTGAGGCCTGAACCCTTGCGGCTCTCGCGCCTTGAGATCACAATAAACCCGAGAATCCCCACCGCAAGAAACGGCGAGAGAAGCGCGAGGATCGATTGCCCCTCCCAGAGATGGGTGGATATCACGTTGATCGGAACGAGCACCCATTCTGACGGAGTGAACTCTTCAGCATATCCTGTTCCAATGCTGTACTGGGTTTCATTTGCCGGGCTGACAACCGCCAGATACCAGAGTCCCGGTGCGGTGATCTCCGTTGAGTAGGACGCAACCTCGAAAACCGCCGACGGACTGAATGGCTCATACTCTGCCTGATGAGGCGGTTTCCCCCTTATGATTTCGGCACGGTATCCTTGCGGGACACTAACCATTGGGGGGAGTCCTTCGGAATACACGTCAGTTCCCGGGCTCATGACGATCATATCTGGGACGGATGCATTGTACCCGGGGGTCATAAGCGAGACGACAAGGCGATCGCCAGGGTTCATGCGCAGCTGGTACCAGGCGACCTCCCCCGCTTCGTGCAGGTGCCCGTAGAAAACATAGGACTTGGTTAGTTTCTCCACGGGAAACGCAGTACTGATATCAGTATTTCCGTCAGTGCTGACCGGTATCTGGGCGTTTGCCGGGAAGGAGAGACACAGGATCAGCAGGAACAATACGGCCAGCCGCCATCGCAGATTCATTGCATCAGCATCGTCTGCGACATTATATTAGTTCTCGCAGCCCCCTACCGCAATCAAAAGAGAGAGAAAGCAACGGGCAGTGAACGTCTTTCCTGATCATTACCTGATGGGCGATTTCATCATCAATGAGAAGAACGGAGAGCACGGGGGATATTCACTCTATGATCAGATTTACGTGCCGGAGGATTTCATTAAATCGTAGATCTTATTTTGGAAAAGCTACCCGATGAGATATGCTTTAAAACAGGAACCATGAATGCAGTCAAAAAAAAAGTGATTGTTTAGTATCCCCGCATTTCAGCTTCAACTTTTTCCAGATTGGCGATCCGCTTCTCAAGTGGCGGGTGGGTGAACAGGAGTTCCATGAATAATTTGCCTGATAAGGCAGGAATGATAAAGAATGCATTTGCACTTTCTACCTTTGCCTTGTATTCCGGAGGTACTGCATCCATCCTTCCGCTGATCTTGTTGAGTGCAGAGATGAGCGCCCGTGGATTTTTCGTAATGAGTGCGCTGCCGCGATCTGCTGCGAACTCGCGGTATCGTGAGAGAGCGAGGATGAGCAGCGTACTAACGGCATACACAACAATCGATACGATCCAGACAGCGATCCAGCTGCCCCCTTCACGATCGCGTCCGCCGAATATCGCAGAGAAGAAGAAACTCTGCATGATCATCGATGCGATCATCGCAATAAAACTGGCCATGGTCATGGTCAGGATATCGCGGTTTTTTACATGGGACAGTTCGTGGGCAAGTACCGCCTCTAATTCATCCTTGGTGAGCAGCCGCATGATCGAATCCGTGCAGGCAACTACTGCATGCTTCGGACTCCTGCCAGTGGCAAATGCGTTTGGCACCGGACTCTGCATGATGGCAATCTTTGGTTTGGGAAGATCTGCTTCCTTGCAGAGCTTCTCAACGGTCAGGTGGAGTTCAGGATATTCATCATCTTCTATGATACGTGCCCCGGTTGACCAGAGCACCAGCTTATCTGAGAAGAAGTACTGGACTAACCCCATTCCTACAGCGATGAGGACTATCAGCCAGTAACCGGCCCCGAATGCCAGCAGTACTGTCATAAACACCAGGTACAGGATGAATAGCAAGAACATCGTCAGCCAAACCCTGCCTGTCAGGCCCCAGTCACGTTTCCATTCCATAATTAGTACATTTTCGGTGCGGGCGGTCTTAAAGTATTCGACAGTTGCAAAAAACCGGCCCGGATCTGAACCGTTTCTCTGGATTCCTGATCGTTGTGGGAAGTAGTGCAAAAAAATATCAGCAAACTATTGTTGCCTTAAACCTCTCCCTCCCAAAAATCAATAACACAAGCTTATATTTTGTAACATCGGAAAGGTACGCATGGCGGACGTCGATCTCGAAGCGCTGGCGGACGTGGCATACGGCATCTTCGAGCACCTCCTGAACAGGGGCCTCCAGGCACAGGATAAATATCTTTATGCGCTTGTCGAAGGAGGTATTGATTTCAAACCGGATCTTGCGGCAATTTTTTTATCATTCTCGGAAGAATACCCGCAGCTGGCTGAAGCAATGCTCTCCCATTTTTCCAACCTTGATACGGTATACCAGCAGCTCTGCGCTGGTGAATGTGTGGTTCCCACAAAGACCACGCAGATGTACTGGATCGTCCAGGATGCACCGGGGAGTGCGCCAGAAGCAATCGAGGACGAGAATGCGGGCAAGTGGCTGATCTTCCAGGAACCGGATCAGGTAGATGCTGCATGGATTAAAGTGCGCGATGCAACAGTGGCGCTCGAACTGGGGATCTCAGCAAAGGTGAGCACGGCAAAACCCAACCCGGATTCACGCGACAACCGCAAGGTCATCTACGTATATACCAAGGACTGGGCGGATGAACCCGATGTTATGCGGGTCCGCGAGAAACTGCGCGAGCTGGGGTTTGTCGACCGGATCGGTTACAAGCGCAACATTGAGACCTTTGCGGGAGAATACGCAAAGAAAGGAAAACGGGTCACGTATTATAGCGCATAATTCCTGCCTGAAATTTCCGGAGTAATTTCACGAAACGTGCATAAAAGTCATGATGACTTTGATACCGTTTTTTTAACATTTTTGTTTTCGAAAAGAAAACCAAAAAAGAGAGAAAAAAATATTGAATATTTCAATTACGCTTTTCGCTCTTTGTTCTTGGGGCGCAAGTTTGTGTAACCGCATTTGCGGCAGCTGGTTGCGCGGATCGCATTGCGGGCGTTGCAATGCATACATATCTTTACGTTGAGTAACCGGGCTTCGGCTTCAGGGAATTTTGCCATTCAAATACACTCCTGTCTCTTCCCTTATAAGAATGCTGTAAGACTTCTTAATCGTTTGTGTTAATGAGGCCGGATTGATATTCGAAAAGAAACCAGTCACGGAATGCAACCAGGGCCTTGGCCCGGTGGGATATGACGCTCTTCTCCTCAAGGGACATTTCTGCGAGTGTCCGCCCATCTATGTCAACAATCGGATCATAGCCAAACCCGTTACTGCCCCGCGGAGATGTTGTGATATTGCCATGAATTGTGCCGGTAAATACCCGGACGCCGGATTTATCCACATATGCGATCGCGGTAGTGAAGTGGGCATTCCGGTTTTTCACACCGTCTATGAGTTTTTGGATACCGGTATTGCCCAGCGTGTGCAGGACATATGCTGCATAGGGTCCGGGAAACCCGTTCAGGGCATCGATGGACAAACCGGTATCGTCGACTATGAGCGGGGTCTTGAGGCGGTCATAGGCATACTGCGCCTTACCCTTTGCAATCTCGCTTACATCATCGGAGCGGTTCTCCGGTATCTCAAGCGCCACGTGCGTTACCTCCAGCGCACCTTTGAAAAAAGCAGCAACCTCCACGGCTTTGTTTGCATTACTCGTAACCATTATCAGTTTCACAGGTATCTTCCCCTCAGTTCGATCTCATGCTCGCGATGGATCACATCAGCCGCACCATCGAACGTTTCTGCATACCCGGCAACAAATGCTGCCTTGAGTGCCTCTGCATGTTCAGGTGCCGTGCTTTCCAGTGTCTGGAACAGCACATGAATGTCCACACCCCGCTGCTCGATCTCGGTGGTTGTCTGTGCAAGCCCGAAGTCTATCAGTACACATTTTCCATCGCTTTTCCGCAGGATCAGGTTGCTGGTCGTGAGATCGCCATGCATAATACCCGCCTTGTGGAGTTTGCCGACCATTCTGCCGGCTTCCATGACCGAGGATTCATGCAGCGCGTGGGTGAGCAGGGTCCCCTCTATCCCTTCCATGATGATGGTATCAGCAGTGATATCACTCATAATGGGTGTGGGGACGCCACCCTTGCGGGCTGCATGGATTAAGCGTGCTTCAGCCCGTGTTCTTTCTGCGATCAGCCGCTTATCGAGCGCTGTGACACGATAACGTTTCGAGACCCTCATCTTCTCTGCCAGGTCTTGGTGGAACGTGATGACGGCTTCAGCCCCCCGTTTTTGTGTGCCGGTACCGGGTTGAATCATAGCGCGTGCAGGGGGGATTTCATGCTTCCAGGTCACCGCGACCTCATCCGAGCGGAAGGAAGGATTGACCTGTGAGGCATCTATGAGAGTTGTTACGCCACTCTCCAGCATCAGTTTCCCGGTGTAGGCGATCATTGCCCCGTTGTCCCCGAGATATTTTTGCTCGGGAACGAAGAACTGCGCACCGCGATCCTCGCACATGATCCGCAGCATTTCCTGGAGGCGCTTGTTTGCCCCGACACCGCCCACAAGCAGCACTTCGTTCTTCCCGGCAAGGGACATTGCCCGTTCGGTTACTTCCACACACATCGCAAACGCGGTCTCCTGCAGACTGTAGCAGACATCCGGCATAGGTGCCTTACTGTCCTTTGCAGCAGAGACAAGGCCTGAAAAGGCAAGATCCATTCCCTTTACGGTATACGGGAGTTCGATATACTGCCCAAGTTTTCCTTGCGCTTCGATGATAGGTCCGCCCGGATGCGGGAGCATTTTCGAACGGGCAAATTTATCCAGGGCATTACCGATCCCGATGTCGAGTGTTTCTCCAAAGATACGATACTTGCCGTTTAAGTACCCTATCACCTGGGTATTTGCCCCGCTTGCGTACAACACGATAGGATCGTGACAGCCGGTAGCAAAACACCCGATCTCTACGTGAGCAACGCAGTGATTGACCCCAACGAGCGGGACGTCAAGTGCAAGTGCAAGGGATCGTGCCGCTGTTGCTACCGCCCGCAGGCAGGGACCTAGTCCCGGCCCCTGGGAAAAAGCAATACCGGTAATTTTATCAGGCTCGGTGAGTATCGAACCGATGAGCTCCTTCATCACTGACGCGTGATGCTGGGCTGCTTCCCGGGGGTGGATACCCCCGTGTGCCGGGCTGTAGGGTCGTGAAACCAGAGTGACAAGATCACGATCAAAAAGAGCGGCACTGAGGTTCCAGGCTGTTCCCTCAATCCCGAGTATCTGCCCAAAAACAGGCATTGGTGCTTATTTTCTGAATTCGGTGTATCCGCACTTACCGCAGGTAAGGCGATCCTTGTGGTCCGCCATCATGATACCGGGTCCGCAGCGCGGGCAGTATTTCTTTGCGGTGGTGATCGTTGCGCCTTCAACCTTGAAGTAAGCGCCCCTCTGGGGTCCTTTGGCTTTGGCTCCTTTCTTTGGTGCTGCCATTGTTATGCCTCTTCCTTTGGCTTTGGCATACCGCGCGCTGCAAGGTGTGGGCGCTCGGTCTTGTTCCTGACCTCTTCGGTCTCGTAGATGCGGGCTGAACCGCTGATTTCAGTTTTGCCGAAGCTGCTGTGCAGGGTGTCAAGGGTGATCTGGTGCTCCTTTATGTTGAGCAGTGCGCAGAGTTTGCCGATGATCTGCATGCGGGAGGGCGTTGCTCCATCGTATTTGAGGGTAAACTGAACCTCTCTTCTGGATAAAAGCTCATTCCTTTTATCGCTGGTGATCTCAAAGTCCATCGATATCCTTTAATTATTGGAAACCGGTTTATTTAAACTATAACCTTTTCGGGAGAAACAAACATCCCCCGGTACATACGATACCTGCAAAGAAAAATGCCCGTGTTGCGGTTAAAATGAGAATTTATGCATCGGAGCGTATAAAATGGTTAAGGAAATGCTGTGCAGTCTGTTGTGCCTCACGATTCACCGTGCGCATAACAACTCCCTTGTGCGGCTGGCCATAGAGTACGATCGCTCCTAGGGGTGCTGCGAGAATGAGCGGGATAACCGCGAGATCCTCTTCGCCCTCCACGTTGATTGTTACTGGTGGATGCAGGACCGCGTACGTGAGTGCGTGGATCAATTCATCGGTAATAGTACCGGCAGGATTTTTAACGTTGATACATTCGCCCAGAAGTGCCGGCATCCGGTTGCACGGGGATCTCATGGTATACCCGTCGATCACCGCAATCGCGGGGGTGATCCCGTTCCTCTGGAGGTTGTGGGTGACGACATCCCCCACAGCGTACACGGTACCATGGGAGATGAGGGGGAGGATCTCCTCAATATTCCGGTGCAATTCCCCAAATGGTTCCTTGAAGAGCTTACGGTGCTCTTCGGGAAGGGTGAGCATCACCGGACCTTCAGTGCGTAGCGGCCCGGAAGTTTGATGTTCATCCGTTTTGCCACTTCTGAATTTTCCGGATCGATGATAACGAGGTAACCGGACCAGTCCTCGCTTAAGTTGGTGGTGCCGCAGATGACGCAGTTCTCTCCGTCAACTACCCGGTGACAGTCGCGGCAGACCTTTCCCTGTTTCTTCTTATTCGCCGGAGGCATGCTCTTTCCTCTTGCCCTTTGCTTTCTCGGGTGTTGCTTTTACTGCGCCTTCGGGCTGGCTGGCCTTCTCTTTTTCCTTGTTCATCTCTTCTTCGAGCCAGAGTGCGGTGCCAAGGCCAGCCTGCCGCATGGTCAGGCCGATCTTGCTGTCTCGTGGCTCGCGCTCATTTAATGAAAGTGTGACTACACGGACCCGGACAACATCGCCCACGCCGATAAATCTCTTTGACTCCTGGCAGATGAGGCGGGCGTTCTTCTCATCGTAGTTGATATATTCGTCTGAAATCTGGCTCACGTGAAGCATCGCATCGATGGGGCCGAGGCTTACGAATGCGCCGAAACTCGTGGTTTCGACAACTAGTCCTTCGATGACTTCCTGTAATCCGAGCCTGAGTACCATCGCCTCAAACTTCACGTCGTAATAGACGCCTCCATCCCCCGGGACGATCTCTCCTTCTCCGACGTCCTTCACTTTTGTTACGCAGATGAAGATCCCGATCTCTTTATCGATGCTGCCTTCCAGCTGTTCCTGCAGAACCTCAAGAATCACTTTTTCGAGTTTCTCTCCCAGTCTTGGGGGGGGCACCCGCACCTTATCTTCAAGCATCAATTTGTGATACATTTTTTTTACCTCCGTAAAATCTCCAGTTTTTTCTGATTCCTCAATGAAATTACACCGATACCCTCAGCAAACAGTGCGTCTCTCACGCGCCGGTCATTGGTGACTACCAGACACTTGTTTTGGGCTGCATATTCGACCACCTGTGCATCAACCGATCCTGATTTCAGATCTGCGTTCTGAACAATGGTGCATTTTTCGACAAACGTAAGGGCGCAGCGTGCAGCAGCACCATCCCGGCCCTTTGCACGGGTAAGTCCGTTTAACTCCTGTAATACTCCGGGGAGTATAACCGGGTCAAATGCCCCGATGAGCATCCGAAGCTCATCGAAGAGATCGATCTGGAACTGTGCCGGCATCATGAGGGCATTGGCGTCCAGAAGGACCTTCACTCGCCCAGCACACCCATCCCGATTAATCGCCAGCGTGCTCCCACCTGCCGGCTGATAGCGATCCTTGAACCGATTTCAGCGCATACAGGTCGCTTCAGCGCAATCTCAACGTGATCTTTCTTTGTATTGCTCACAACCCCGACGGTCACTGCTGTGCCGACAGAGAGCATCAAAGGTTCGCTGTGCTTAAGCGGTTCGATGATGAGCTCGCTTGAAGCTCCCACAACCCGCTCCATAAGGGTTACACTGCACCGGATCTTTTCCCAGACCGGGGGAAGCTTGCCCTCGTGTCCAAGTACCTGACCGGCAAGCGCATCGCTTTTTGTAAGTGCCGGGTCGAGTTTTGTACCTACCCCGAGGAGTCCTCCGGGTGTTGCGGCATCCACATGCTTAGAACCTGCATTGATGGAAGTGATCGTTGTGATTATGGGAACCCATTTGATCTTATTCTCGACCTGTGTCTGCCTGCCCGGACGGATCTCGATTTTTTCGTCTGCGTGGAGGATGCCCCGGATAAGAGACCCTCCAACAACACCGCCTTTCACATCCTTCCAGTTGCAGCCGGGTTTATTGACGTCAAATGAACGGGCGATCAGCATCAGGGGCTCTGCATCTGGATCCCGTACGGGTTCAGGAATCGTCGCGTCAAGAGCCTGCACGAGCGCCCCCATGTTGATCCCTTTCTGGGATGACACGGGCACGATAGGTGCATTTTCGGCAATAGTACCCTTGACAAATGCCTTGATATCGTGGTAATTATCGATGGCCTCTTTCTGGCTTACCACATCGATCTTGCTCTGGACAATGACGATATTTTTAATGCCGACAAGCTCCAGTGCCATTAAATGTTCTTTTGTCTGAGGCTGCGGGCATTTTTCGCTGGCAGTAATAACGAGCATTGCGCCATCCATCAGTGCAGAACCGGACAACATCGTCGCCATGAGCGTCTCGTGCCCGGGTGCATCAACAAATGATATGGAGCGGAATGGTGTGCCGGTTCCACCGCAGGCCGGGCATTCGGCGTGTGTTGAGAAGGCTTCTGTTCCTTCGCACTTGTCGCACCGGTAAAATGTCGCGTCAGCATATCCGAGTCTAATTGAGATACCTCGCTTCACCTCCTCGCTGTGCCGGTCTGTCCATGTACCGGTAAGCGCATTGACGAGCGTGGTTTTGCCATGGTCGACATGGCCCACGACTCCTATATTGACACTGGGAACTGTCACATCATGCAAATGAAATCGAACCTCCTTACTCTATAAAAAGTTGTCAACCTGACCACCTTACTTTTGAATATTTAATTATGCGCCGCGTGAGATACCGTAACCAAGCCAGATCCCACAAGGTATAGACGCATAGCTGATCATCATATAGAGCGCCTGATACATAAATACAATCCCGCAGATCAGGAAATCATCAAAGTGCACATCGATATGACCCGGGTAGCCAGCGACAATATTATCAGCAAATCGAGTACGGATACAAAAAAGTCACAACCTGTAATTATCACAAAAACCTGTGGTCCATTAAAAAGAAATCGAATCGGAAAAACGACAATTATTCGGTGAGAAGACTACCCCCCGCCCTCACAGCTCTGGTCGATATTTTTCAACGCCTCTGTCATTTCATTTCCCGCAGCAAATGCCCGTTCCCTTTCGATGACTTTTTTTGCATCTTCGCTTATGGTAACCGTGGCTTTATCTGATCCGGATGCCGGGATCAGCTGGTCGATACGGTACAGGAGATTTGTACTGTTCAGCTCGGCAAACACATCCCCTCGGATGTGCTCGATTCGAAGGATGGTGCCGGTTGTCCCTGTCCTCGGGTACCGCACTCTCATGCCCTGGACAACCACTTCAGCTAACATAAATGAAAATGAGATCTCTCAATCTAATAAATGTGTGTTCACGATTCCTGAACTCCGGTTCAGGTAGTCGGTTTATTGAGCGCAGCAACAATTTCCCGTGTCGTCCGATGCGGCTCTCCCTCAGGTTCCGGCAGATCAAAAGACCCTTTGAGTGCAGAGAATATCGCGGCGATAGCATCTCCATGTGAAGGGCCCTATCCCCCTTCAAGAACAAGGGCGAGCGGATGATCCGTTGCATCCTGCACCATCCGGGTTAGTATGCCGAACTCCCCGGGAAATAACAACATACCGCTTTTCGGGTCATCGGACAGCGCATCCTGTCCTGCAGAAACTATCACTGCATCCGGTCTGAACTGTTCAAGCGCGGGGACGAACACCCGCTCAAAGACGCACCGGTAATCTGCAATGGTGGATCCTGATCGCAGGGGTGCATTGATGGTGTACCCTTTACCCTTTCCTGAACCAATCTCATCTATCCAACCGGTGTGGGGGAAAATATTTCCCTGGTGGATGGAACAATAGAGCACCCGGTCATCGGAGTAAAATGTCTTCTGTGTACCATTCCCGTGGTGAAGATCCCAGTCAATAATGGCGACCCGGTCAAGAGCTACCGATGCCGCTATGGCCGCATTATTAAAAATACAGAATCCCATTGCCCTGTCCGGCTCTGCGTGGTGTCCCGGTGGGCGGACAAGGGCAAAACAATGTTCGCCATCGATTGAACGGTGCACTGCATCAGTCGCAGCACCAGCCGCAAAGGAAGCGACTTTGAATGACTCGCCGTTGACATAGGTGTTCTGGTCGGTGAAATGTTGTCCTCTGTGTGAAGAAAACTCGCGTACCATGTTGACGTGTGAACGGGTGTGGACGCGGAGGAGATTTTCTTCGTGTGCAATCACGGGTTCAATGATCGGTATCGTATCAGGCACGCCTGCACATACTGCATCGAGGCGGGCGCTGCTCTCATCATGGTTTTTGATATCATGCCGGGAGAAAACATCCCCGGTAATTGCTGAACACCTGACCATAATTGCTGATCGATACTATTATTTCCAATCTTTTAAAAATGGTTTGCTTTTTAAAAATAGAAAAAAAATGACGGGAATTACTGGATAACGGATCCCTGCATTACAGCAGATTCCGGTACATCATATTGCTTCCCGCTGCTGACGACTTTGTATTTTCCGGTTGTCTTTACATCGTACGGATTTCCTCTAGTGGAGTATGGTACAATGAACTCACCGTTGACACTCTCCTGCCGGTAGGTATATTCCCTGCCAGTGTTGGAAACAACCGGGAATTCGATAATTCCTTCTCCTTTGATATGCGCTCCTTTGACATATTCAAAGACTTTTACGTACTTCACATCCGGTGTCTTTGCACTGAAGACATTGCTGGGGGATTCGTGGACAAGCCGGTAGTGACGTAGTGCCGGAACCGTATCGAGTGGGAGTGTTATTGAAGGGCTAAGGGCGACTGCATGATATCCGTCAGGTGCCTTGAGGTTATATTCATCAACGCGACGTTTTGCTTCAGAGGCATTCATCGCTTCTGCGGCAGTGATCACGGGCAGGGTAACTTTAGTGATTTTCGGATCTGCGTACTCTATGTAATAGATAGTGGATGCGGGGGTCATTGAGCCGTCAAAGTTGTGGAGCCGGGATACTGTTGTCAGATAATAGGGCTGCATGTTCAGCAGGGCCGGCTCATAACTATTGGGATTGTTCTGCCCGGTTGTAAGCAGCGTCATCTGGTAGGGGGCAGTGGCGAGAGTGCTGTTATACCATGTTGCCATTGCCCAGAATTTCCCGGTGTCCATCTCGATATCGGTAATGACGTACCGGGTGCCAACAGTATCGAGAATATCATTCGCGTTATCTTCTGATGTGGACATGAAATAGGCAGCTGCCCCATTCTCTCCAGCTACTCCCTGCTGGAACGGGTTGGCATTGGGGATCCGCTTTGAGATATAGGTTATCATATGGCCATAGTCCCACCAGGACATGACGCCATACGACCCTGCGGGGTACGTGAAGGTCTTTGGATTAAAGAGGGTGTAATAATTTACTCCGGTGTCCGGGGTGTTGTTCCCCATCCAGTCGAGGGACTCACGCCAGTCCTGATTCATGTTGATCGGGTTTGATACTGCATTGGAATAACTGAGTGAAACCGAAGTATAAGCAAAAAATATCCCTAAACCCGCGATGATTACAACCAATCCCACCATCAGGTAATTGGATTGTGAATGCCCCGCACTCTTTTTCGTGGATTTTTTCGGTTTTTTGCCCCTTGTGGAGGCTTCATCCGCCGGGTCATCAGGCTCTGTATCATGGGAGAGACCGGACTTAAGACGGTAGATATCGTCCCGTCCGATTGTCCATACAAAACTTACACAGACTGCTGAGAGGAGGGCGATGTTTATGGCAAGGTAATATTCGTACCTGACATGCTGCCAGGTAGAAAACAATATGATAAGTGACCAGACCAGCGCGAATACCTGTTCAGGGTGTTCATCCCGCAGGTTGTTATATGCCATGACCCGAATTCCTCCAACCATCAAAATGAGGCCGTAGTTGAAGGTCATCCATGCAAGGGCAGATGCCCATCCCCGTGCTTCCTGGACCGTATCGGTGACCGGTGCCTGCCCGAAGAACGCAAAGAGATTAACGATAAGCAGGTTAAAGAGGGTTGGGCTGATTACAAACAGTACCACGGTAAAGAAGATTCCACATCCAAGAAGTGTAACTGGATAGAAATACCATTCTTTTCCTTTGAGGTAACGGGCAATAAGATAGAGTAGACCTGTACCAGCGATCAAACCAATATATGCAAATATATGACCGATTGAGTAAGTGGAAAGACCCATGCCGGGGTCTTTGGAACCAAATAGAACAAGTCCCAGTGATGCAAGGGCAAATACGACGAAGTTGATGATGACGAGATACTCGCTCGTCCGGTTTTTGTGAACATCGATGACGAACTGTATTACCGTAAATATTCCCGCGATCATTGCAAAGAGGATCATTGTCGGCATCACAAAGAGGCCAAGCAGGTATGCAATGCCTGCCAAAGCGGAGAATACGACCGTTTTTTTGTAAGTATGAATATTTTTCAGATCAATTTTTGCCTCTTTCTCTGAATGCAGAGTGTACATATAGAACAGGCAGAAGATGGTGGAAAAGAGAACTTCTGCGATATGGTGATCCATATACCCATATAACGAGCGGTAGAAGAACTGTCCGGTAACTATGGCCGTAAAACCGGATGCCAATAGACCGGTCTTCCAGTCCTCGCAGGTCTTTCCTACCCAGTACATGATTGCAACAGTTGCTGCTGCCATGATTGTGGGAATCACAAGACCCACTGCAATGATCTCCGGCCGTGTTGTTGCACCGGCGATCATGCAGCAGAAGGCGATGATCATCGGGAAGAGGGGGCCCCAGTAGATCGTCGAACCTGAGGGATACAGGGTCATGGGCTCAAACCAGGAATATGCGAGATTATTGGCAAGCAGCTGTTCTACCTGACGCAGGTTATAGAGCGGATCATCGCTTCCGACCATCATCAGGATGTCCGTCTTCCCCATCATGAACATAGGAAGGAGACGAAGCCAGAGGGCGAAGAGCGAGAAGAGGGCTACAAGGCCGATGATCAGATATGTCCGGCGGTTTTTTAGATTTAAAAGTACCATAAGGCCAACCTTTCGTGGGTACAAAGTTTAAAGTTGTGTTCATTAATAAATTTGGATTAATGTATCAGACGATCGATTGTAAAAGAGTCTCAAACTGGCGTGCTTTTTCTTTCCAACTGTAATTTTCAAGATTGATGGAAAAAGAGGCCGGGTTATTCATTAAGGCCTTAATCTCTGCGATATATTCCTCCTGCGTCCGGTAGACCGACAAATTAGGCCCCCCTATGCGGGTTACATCAGGAATCGGCCGCATCAGGATCGGTTTTCCACAGGCTGAATATTCGAAAAATTTATTGGGGAGTGCAATATCTCCCCACTGGGGTGGTGAGAGGGGAATGGTGCAGACATCCATGCACGCAAGATATGCCGGGAGTTCATGGTAGGGTTTAGTCCCGGTAAAAATCACATGATCTGAAACGTTAAGATCCGCAGCCAGTTTCTTTAGTTCACTTTCGTAATTGGTAAACAACGATCCTCCAACCACCAGCATTTTTGTCGAAGGATGATATCGGATCAATTCCGGAAGAGCCTTAATCATTTCATCAATGGCATACCAGTGTTCAATACTCCCACAGAACCCGATGATGAAATCATCTGCATGAAGACCGAGTTCCTTTCGTTTTTCGCTCCCATCCATGGGTTTGAAAATATCCGTATCCACGCCATTTGTGATCAGATCTGCCGAAAAATCGTGTCTTTTTAGTTTCTCGACAAGTGATGATGAGACCGTGGTAATTTTATCGCTGTGAGTCAGGTTTCTTTTCGTAATTGCCCAGACACTTCTTCTGACTGTTTCCTGTAGTATTCTGTTTTTAACATACGCAGCAGCAGAGTCCGGGAACCAGTCCTTGAGGTCAAATACGACCGGTACATGGTATTTTTTTGCTGCATGGATGACTGCTGTGCCGGCAAGCACATGGGCAGCAACCACCACATCAATTCCCTGTTCTCGGATAATTTTGTTGAATATATGGAAATGATACGGAGTATTGAACGTATAATATAACAGTGGACTGGTAAAGGGGAATTGTGTAGCCTCTTCTACGATGAGGCGGGTAGGGCGTTTCTCCCCCCGGCTGACATGGAAGTGGGCAACGTGAACCTCATGGTGGCGGGCCAGTTCTTCGAATATGTAATGGTGCCGTGAAGGTATGGGGTGGTGGATATAGTCCTGTGTTGATACAAGAAGAATTTTCATGAGACACCCAGTAGTTTTTTCATGACTGCGATTTGCTGAATGTGAAGGTTACCTGGTATCAGGTATCATTATTTTTGGTAATTCCCTGATCTTTGCCGGTGCACCAATCGCCATCATATGATCGGGTACATCGCGGGTTACAATAGCACCTGCTGCAACGAGTGCGCCTTCTCCAATACACACTCCCGGTAATAAGGTAGCATTTGCGCCGATTGCTGCACCATCCATGACATGTGGCCCCTCAAGTCCGCCGATACGGCTTGGTGGATACCGGTCGTTTGTGAAGATTGCATTTGGCCCGATAAAGACATGACTTCCTATCCGGGTGTTGGTTGGTATGTACACCCGGCTCTGGAGGCTTACATCATTTCCTATATCTGTGTGACCATCTATCACTGTTGCCGTACCAATGGAAATTCGATCACCTATCCGGGTCTCTTCGCGGATCACTACGTTATGACCTGTCTGAAAAAAATCCCCTATGATCACATCACAATAGAGAATAGTCCCAGAGCGGATCACCGAATTTTTCCCGATTGTAGTCCCGGTAAAACCGGTTTTTTGCATGTTGTCCCGTGAGGGAAACCCAAGGGTCACCGGTTCGAAGATCTGTGCATCCGGGCCAAGGCAGTTAATGCCATATTCAATCATTCAACAGTCACACTCTTTGCAAGATTTCGGGGTTTATCGATATCCCGTCCCAACGCAACTGCTGTATAATAAGCGAGAAGCTGGAGCACCACAAGGCTGGTGAGCACCTGCACAAACGGGGTGGTGGGTGGGATTGGGATAAAAATATCGACGATATCAGGAAGTTCACTATCTCCTTCGCTTCCAACTGCAATCACGGGGGCACCACGTGCCTTCATCTCCTTTATGTTGGAGATCATCACCCCATAGGTATCCCCCGGTGTGCAGAGTGCAATGACCGGTGTTTCTGGTGAGAGCAGGGCAAACGGGCCGTGTTTGAGTTCCCCTGCCGCATACCCCTCCGCATGAATGTAAGAAATCTCCTTCATCTTCAGTGCCCCTTCGAGGGCTACCGCGTAGAACGGACCGCGACCCACATAAAAAATGTCTCTTGCAGCTGAGCAAATGGTGACAGCATCGGTGAGATCTATCAGCAGAATTTCCTCAATCGCTTGGTGGGCATGCAGGAGCATGTCATTGCACTTCCTGTCAGAGAGATTGTTGACGATCTGCATCAGCACAGCAAGTTGAGCGATAAATGATTTCGTTGCAGCAACACTGATCTCAGGTCCTGCCCGCATGAAGATGGTTGCATCGGCTACCCGGCTCACACTACTGCCTAAAATATTGGTGATTGCAAGGGTGCGGCAGTTGTGTGTCTTTGCCTGTTTGAGTGCGGTGAGTGTATCGGCAGTTTCACCCGACTGGGTGATCCCGATAACGAGTCCTTCTACCAGGGGCGGATAATATTTGAATTCCGATGCGAATTCAAGCCGCACGGGAATCCTGCAGGACTCCTCAAGGAGATACTTAAAGATGAGCCCGGTGTGATAGGAGGAACCACAGGCAACAACGGTGATGGAGGTGGGTTGATGGATAAAACCAGGAAGTGTTTCAGAATTTACCGCACGGATGGTATTATAGAATGCCTGGGGCTGCTCATAGATCTCCTTGAGCATATAATGGGCAAACCCGCCTTTTTTTACATCATCAAGTGACCAGTCTATAAGTTCCAGGGGTCGTGTTACCCGGGTTCCCTGATTGTATATCGCCACTTCACTCCCGCTGATGGAGGCAATATCCCCATCTTCAAGGAACATGGCGCGTTCAGTGTGCTCGAGTATGGGCGTCATATCCGATGCAGCAAAGATCTCCCCGTCACCAATTCCAATCACCAGCGGACTTGCATTTCTTGCCACGATCATCCGCTCTTCATCATTTGCAATGACGAGCAGGGCATAGGATCCTTCGAGTTTCGGAACAACCGTCTGGACTGCAAGGAGGAAATCTTTCTTCTTTTCATATTCCTCTTCAATGAGGTGAACGATAATTTCTGTATCCGTGTCCGAACGAAATGTATGCCCCCGTGCTTTGAGTTCTCTTTTTAATTCTGCATAATTTTCAATGATCCCGTTGTGGACAATGGCGATCGTTCCAGAACAGCCCAGATGAGGATGAGCGTTTGCATCATTAGGAATGCCATGGGTTGCCCATCGCGTGTGACCTATACCGATCTTTCCATTCAACCGTAGAGCAGATTGAGTATTATCAGATATTCTTCCCTTGTGCTTATCCAGTTCAAGGGTCTTTCCGATCGTTGCCACACCGAATGAATCGTATCCCCGGTATTCGAGTTTTTTCAATCCTTCAACGATCAGGGGTGCCGCCTCTCTCCTGCCGACATACCCGACAATACCGCACACGTTACATCACCGTAGAGCCGTCCGGGATATTCCGGAATTTCAGACAGCCCTGTTCTTCAATTGTTACATTGTTTCCGATAATGCAGTTGTGATAAAGGGAAAAAGACCCGCCTTTCACACTATCTCCAAGGATTGCACCGAATTTCGATCGCGTTACACAACCTTCAATCTCCAAAAGACCACTCGCCGGGCTTGCAGAGGTGTGGTCCGCAAGAGTACACCGTTCTCCCAGCACGGTATCCTTGATCAGGGAGTGTGATCCAATCATGGAATCGTCCATGATCAGGGTATTTCCTATAGAGGTGAATGGTTCGATAGTGACCCGCGAACCGATGCTTGTGTTGGGCAGTATGCAACAGTTCGGACCTATGGTGCAATCATTTCCGATAATAGCCGGTCCGGTGATAATTGTGTTGGGACCTATTGATGTGCCCTTTCCTATCCTTACCGCTCCCTGAATGATGGTCTGCCTGCTTGCAGTCCCCTCCCGGGCTGGGGAGAGGGTGCTCAAAAGGCGACGGTTCATCTTGAGGAGATCCCATGCAAAGATTGCATCCTGCCAGTCATCAGCAGGAATTGCCTGAATCCGCTCTCCCTCATCGATCATCAGGGAGATTGCGTCAGTGATGTCATTTCCATGTATTTTGGAGAAGAAATCCTTTTTCAGGGAATAAATGCCGGTACTCACCATGAAGCTGGGGGCATGTTCCGGCTTCTCGATAATCTGGGTTACATAACCGTCTTCCAGCATTACAACCCCGAAATTCGATGGATTGGGATGTTCTTTTACCAGCATCGCATTGGGAATATCTTTAATGTGTGCAATTGATTGGGGGTCAATGTAATTATCACCCGGCAAGACGAGAAAATCCCCGGAAATTTTTGACTCCGCACATAAAAGAGCGTGTGCAGTGCCCAGCTGTTTGGTCTGAATCACTACTTCTATGGGTATATCGAGCTGGTTTAAAAAACGGGTTACATGTTCTTTTCTGTACCCGACAACGACGATAATGTCGCGAATACCATTTTTCAATAGTGCTTCAATCACGTATTCGATGATCGGCCGGTTTGCTACCGGGATCATCGCTTTGGGGCGGCTCCTCGTGAGGGGTCGCACCCGTTTTCCCTCCCCTGCTGCTAGAATGACGGCCTGCATTTTCTCACCTAACGGATTATTGCTTTGTCTCCGATAAATCCCTCAATTGAGGAATTGGGCGCAAATTGTGCCCCGCTCCCGATCATCGAACCGACATTGATGGAACAATTGATGCCAAACAAAACATCGTCCCCAATGACAGCCCCGAATTTTTTTCTTCGTGTATCTTTTCCGCACACTTTGACATTCCCATGATCATGCCGGAGGTTTGCAAGTTTGGTTCCTGCGCCAAAGTTACATTCGGATCCAATGACGGAATCCCCGATATAGTTGAAGTGGGGGATCTTTGTTCCGCTCATAATAATCGAATTTTTGATCTCAGAGCAATGCCCAATATGGCAGTCATCGCCGATGCTGGTAGCCCCGCGGATATATGCGTGAGGTCCGATGCGACAATTTTTCCCTATGATACAGGGACCCTCAATATAGGTTCCCGATTTTATGACGCTTCCTTTTCCAATATCAACTGGACCCTGTAGATATACGCCCTCTTCAACAGTCCCGGCATTTTTCGCATCGAGAGATCCCATCAGGGTAGTATTGGCATCCAGCATATCCCACGGGTGCCCGACGTCAAGCCAGTAGGACAGGTGGTAGGCTTTCAGTTTATTTTCCGCAGTTAACCCGGTAAGGGCATCGGTGAGTTCCAGTTCACCGCGAGGAGACGGTTGCACCTTATCGATGAGATCGAAGATCTCCTGAGCGAAAAGATATGCCCCGGCATTGATCAGGTTGGATTTTGGCAGTTTTGATTTCTCTTCAAGCGAGGTTATAATACCGCCCTCTTCCAAAACCACCCCGTAATCCTCGGGATGATCGGTTGTGCTGATACCCATGCAGGGAGCTTGCCTGCTGCACAAGTTTACAATATCGTCGGTTTTTAAGATCATATCCCCGTTCAGGAGAAGAAAAGGTCCGGTTACAAGATCACGGGCAGATCGAACTGCATCAGCAGTCCCTTGCTGGTTCCTTTGGGCTGCATATGCAATATGAATCCCCCATGCCGATCCATCCCCGAAATACTTCCGGATCTCCCGTTCTCCATACCCGACAACAAAAACAAAATCGGTGATACCTGCGTCACGGGCTGCAAGAACCAGGTGCTCCATCATCGGGCGGTTAGCGAGCGGGAGCATCACCTTTGGGCGCTTCGCCGTGAGTGGACGCATCCGCTTTCCCTCTCCTGCGGCGAGCACGACACATTCCATACGTACAGCTCCTCTTACAACATTTAAGCAGTTTTCCCCTGCTTAATCCTGTCACGTCCCAATGAAAACATCTCCTTTGCTTTCTTAAGGGTATTTCCTTCAGCAGTGATGCGGATCTTTGGTTCAGTTCCGCTTGCCCGGATCAGGTACCAGCCGTCGTCATCAGCAACCCGTATTCCATCCGTCGGGCTTGACGCACCGAGAGATGTTACAATTTCACATGCATTTTTACAGGAGAATGACTCCCGGAGTATCGGGTACGTGGGCATGGCATCGAGTTCGGAAGCAATATCCCATTCGGATGACATCTCGCAGAAAAGTGCTGCTGCGTACGGGCCATCAGGACAGAGTGAGATCTTCGGGAAGATCCATGCGCCCGAAGGTTCCCCTCCGAAATCTCCCCATTTCAGGAGCTCTTCAGATACATAGGAGTCCCCGACCGGAGTGCGCCTGACCTCGGCAATACCCTCTATGATCATTGAGGCATCGCTTGTGGTAACCACTTTTCCGGCATTGAGGTACCTGGAAAAGAGCATGAGCAGGTGATCCCCGTCAATATATCTTCCGCGGTTATCAAATGCCATCATCCGGTCAGCATCCTCGTCGTGAACAACTGCGCAGGCAGATCCGGTTTTCTTCACCATCTCTCCCAGGTAGCCGAGATGTTCTTTGAGTGGTTCAGAGGGTCGGGCAAAATGGCCGGAGGTATCGCAATTGATACAGGTAGTCTCTGCACCAGCATCTGCAAGGAGCGTAGGAGTAAGTGTGCATCCCGCACCGTTACCGCAGTCAATAACAACAGATAGATCCGGCTTGATGGTAATAATATCGAGAATTGCGTTTTTATGCAGGGTGATGGCATCAAAAGTCTGCACGGTTCCCTGGTGCTGCCAGTCTGCCCAGTGCGGCGTTTTCAAGAGTGCTTCCATCTCTGCCTGCTGTGCAAGGGTGAATGATGAGCCATCGGGATTGAACTGTTTCAGGCCATTGTATTCCTCGGGGTTATGGGAGGCGGTGATCATGCAGCCGGCTTTTGCAGTGCGGGTGTTGAATGCAACCGTGGGAGAGGGGACAATGCCGGTAACGTGTGCCGTTCCACCACCCCCGATTATTCCAGATACAACCAGATGCGCAAGCAGGGGGCTTGTTGTGCGGGTGTCCATTCCGACAATACAATCTGAAGAATTAGCGGCCAGTACCGACCCTACTTTTAATGCAGTATCAACCAGTGTCTGGTCAAATTTTCTGCGTATCCCCGATGACCCAAAAAGCATAAGAAATTATTGGGATGCTGGTAACAAGAGTTTTACCCTTCTCCGGGTTTGATCATGGATCACGAACGAATTCACCTGCAGGGATTTTACACGCTCGTTCCATATGGACACCAGTGCTCGATCTGCTGAAGTCGGGCAACTCCGGCAGTTGAAGGTCCGAGACAGATAATCCGTTTCGTACCTATGAATTCTGCGATCAGGTTTCCAACCCCTGCATCAATAATGCCCTCTGCATTAATGAGAATAAGATCAGCCTCCTTAGGATTTGTGACAATTTCTGTGCGAGATGCATTTTCGATGGTAGGCATACTTCCCATGCACAGTACTCGCTTCCCTGCAATCGCCATACCGCGTTCTCTCATACAGTCCGTATGTTTCGAACTCGGGCATGCATGAAGAACCCGCGAGAGGCAGAAAAAACCTGTAGCCACATTGATCATTGCGCAGGCAGCACTCCGGATGGGCGGGGTATCGAGGGGAGCTCCGAACATAAATGAAATTTTTGTCTGTGCCCGGATCGGATCACTAGTGACAAATTCTGCACTCCTTCCCCCAAACGATGCAGTCATGCATGCGCCCCGGTCGAACTGGCAGTTCACCGCATCCGGATTCACGTCAAGGAGTACGCCAACCTCTTCACACCCACTGTGTTCAAGGATCGTTTCAAGTTTATTGACTGAGTCGATGAGAATATCCATAATAATCCCTATTTGTTCAGGTTTTCATGAGCACAATGCGTGCCGGGGATCCATCAAGTCCTTCAAGGCGCAGGGGGAGTGCGACCATATCGTAATCTCCTTCAGGTACTCCAGAAAGATCGAGGAGTTCAATTATGATACACCCTTTCCCGAGGAGTTCCCAGTGAACCGCGCCTTCGCAGTGATAAGATTCAATGGAGGGGGAGTCAATCCCGATACAGCAAATCCCTTTACCGGTGATGAGCTGTGCCGCGTCAAACGAGAGGGAAGGGTAATTCTCGATGAACTGATCGTGCCCTGAAAATGACGTTTTGAGTAAGAGTCTGGTAATATTGTCGGTCTTTCCTGCCAGGTGTTCCGCAGTGATGGTACTGCCCGCACTGCTCACATCCACCACCCGGCATCTGCCGATCAGATTGATGAGGGGGATGGTATCAATCGTATCACCGGATTTGAGGTAGTGCACCGGAGCATCGATGTGGGTACCCGTATGGGAACTCATGTGCAGGTCACTGATCAGGTGCTTTCCCTCATCCCGTTGCCTGAACGATGGTTTCACATCCCCGGGATATACTAGTGTTTCATCTGACAGTGGTCTCGTTATGTCAATAATTTTCATATCATCAGTTCTCCCAGCCATGTTTGCCAATAAGTGGTACAAACCAGACCCCCCCATGATATTCAGGAATCATTCTGTCACCCTGTTTTTCAAGAGTCACCAGCTCCTGGACATCACGTCCTCCTACAGGGGCTACCAACCTTCCTCCATCTGCCAGCTGATCGGCAAGCGCGTGGGGAATTTCCGGTGTTGCTGCAGTTACCATGATTCCATCATAAGGGGCATTTTGCCGGTATCCCTGCGTTCCATCGCCATCAATGACTTCCACATTCTGAATCCCTAATGATTTCAGGTTATTTCGGGCAAGACTTGCGATTTCCGGTATCCGTTCCACGGTGGTCAACCGGTGCACGAGCCGTGACAGGATGGCTGCCTGGTACCCGCTCCCCGCTCCAATCTCAAGCACATTGTCGGAAGGTCCCGGGTGGAGGAGTTCTGTCATCGACGCAACGATATAAGGCTGGGATATAGTCTGCCCGTTTCCGATAGGGAGAGGATTGTCATCGTATGCGGATTGATCACAGGGTGGAGGTATGAAAATGTGGCGGGGAATCTCCCGCATTACTGCAAGTACGCGGGGGTTGCGGATGCCCCGGGCTTCGATCTGGCGTTCCACCATCCTGCGCCACTCTTCCGCTCGTGGATAGGGAGACATGTGTACCCGATTAAAATCCTGACTTCTCCGCTTCATCGATGGAGGCATCAATCTGTTTCTGTAATGCTTCGGGAAGACCCGCGATCTTCACATCCAAAAACCCCCGAATAATGGTCGCGGTTGCTTCATCCTCATCAAGTCCCCGGGACATGAGGTATTCAATCTCATCTTTTGCGAGTTTTCCCACTGCTGCTTCGTGGGAGAGTTCGGTGCCAACAACAGATCCCTCAATTTCCGGAATCGCGTAAATGACGCCGTCTTTCAGGATCAGACCCTTGCATTCGAGATGACCACGGGTGCCGGCAGTCTTACCGTTGATATGACCCCGTGAAATGATGGTGCCTCCTTTGGTGATGGCGCGGGCGATCACTTCAGCGCTTGCACCGACACCTTCGAGAATCGCACGGGACCCGAGATCTATCAGTGAACCCGGAGTAGCGATTACTATGCTGCTGAAACGGGCAACCGAGTTCGCACCTTTAAGTGTTGCAGTCGGGTACATCTGCACCTTTTTTACCGGTTGCATACAGACATAATTAGAAAGGAACACCCCGTTCTCCTCAACAACCGATGCGCTTCTGGGGTAGACTTCGATATTTTCGCTCCAGTTGTGGATCATGGTGAAGCTGATCGTTGCATTCTTTTTTACGTAGAATTCAGAGACCCCGTAATGTGCACCGCCTTTGCCCACATGTTCCCCGCGTGTGCAGCCGGAGATGATGTGAAGTTCAGCGCCTTCTTCTGCAATAATGATATTATGGACGTGCTGAATCTGATCTTTGCCGAGGTACAGGCACGCCTGGATGGGAAGGATATTACTCGATCCTTTTTGGGCAATAATTATGTAACCCTTGGGATCTTTTTGTGCTGCAACATATTTTGTGACTTCATCTTTATCCGGAGAGACCAATTTCCAGTTATAATCTTTCAGCCACGCGTATTTCTCGAATGCTTTGGCATATGAAAGGACTTCGATTCCCTCCTGTGAGCAATCCGCGTGAACAACGTCCTGATCCATCTGGAGGAAACTGCCACAACGGTTCTTCATATCGAGATTGATACCCGACTGGGCAAGTCGCTCCTTGTCGACTTTCGAGAGTTCCGGGGTACTTATGCGTGACGGCATTCGAGGCACTCCTTGTATCCGCGCTGTTTGATATCCTTTAGGATCTCACGGGGGTTTCCATGACACCTGATTTGCCCGTCGCACATCACATGACCTTTATCGGCGTCAAGGTAGTCGAGAATATATCCGGTATGGGTAATGACAAGACCACTTTTTCTCCTGTTGGCGAGATATTTGTCTTTTTCGAGAAGTGAGCCGATTGTCGTACCTATAAGGGAAATATTCTCCAGATCAACGCCGCTCTCCGGTTCATCGAGCATGACGAAATCCGGGTTCTGGATCATCAGCTGCAGCACCTCGCTGCGCTTGATCTCTCCCCCGGAAAATCCCTTATTGATGTCCCGCTCAAGGAATTTGTCCATGTGAACCGATTTTGCCAGTTCCAGAATATTTTCCCCTTTGGTTCGGGAAATGGCGGTGAGCATCTTTTCCAGTTTCAATCCTGAAATCGTAGGTGGACGCTGGAAGAGCATGCCAATACCGCGTTTTGCCCGTTCGTTAGCGTGCATTTTCGTTACGTCTTCACCATTATAGGTAATCGTCCCTTTTGTCACCGTATAGTTGGAAAAACCCATCAGGGTCATGAGAAGTGTTGTCTTTCCGGATCCATTGGGCCCAAGCAGAACATGTGTCTCCCCATCGTCAATATGGAGATTTATGTCGTGCAAAACTTCTTTGTCACCGATATTGACATACAGGTTTTTAATCTGCAGCATAAAACAATCGTAGAGAATATGTCGATGGCTGCATTAAACGCTTTTCACCTTACTAACAAAAGGTGCTGGTGTTTCGGCATCTTTTAACCCCTCGGATGGTAAATTACTCACAGGATCACGTTTTTATGAGATCTGAAAAAGTTCAGGATAAAGCGGGTAAGGCAACTGTCAGGCAGGGATCAAAGAATGCAAACAAGGCCCTTCAAACCCTTGAACCAACGGATATCCAGCCATTTGTGAACCGTATCATATGCGGGGATGCACAGGAAGTTCTTGCCCGCATTCCTGACTTGAGCATCGATCTCATCATCACCTCTCCCCCCTACAACTTTGGGCACACCTATGCACAGGATCCTCATGATGATACCCATGAATGGAATGAGTATTTCGAAAAGCTCCTCCAGGTATGGACCGAGTGTGAACGGGTGCTCAAACCGGGTGGTCGTATCGCGGTAAACATCCAGCCGCTCTTTTCTGATTATGTCCCGACTCATCACATCATCTCCCGCCAGCTAGCCCGGCTCGGGCTACTCTGGAAAGCAGAGTTTCTCTGGGAGAAGAACAACTACAATGCAAAATATACCGCGTGGGGAAGCTGGAAATCCCCCTCTATGCCCTATATCAAATACACGTGGGAATTCATTGAGGTCTTTGACAAGGAGACGCACAAAAAAATCGGCAGACGTGAGGATATCGATATCACGGGTGAAGAGTTCAAGGAATGGGTTCTCGGAAAATGGTCATTCTCTCCGGAGATCCGTATGAAGGATTACGAACATCCGGCCATGTTTCCCGAAGAACTGCCCCGGAGACTGATGAAACTCTTCTCGTACAAAAACGACATCGTGCTCGATCCTTTCAACGGGGCGGGCACGACAAGCCTCGTTGCACGAAAACAGGGGCGCCGGTTTATCGGGATTGATCTCTCTGAACAGTATTGCGCTATGGCATTGAAACGGGTAACCGGGGTAGATGTCGCACCAGAAACTTCCAATGGAAATCGTCCGGCGTGAGTTGAGAAATTTTTACCACATGTACATCCGACTATCACACGTACATGGGACTCACGGTTTACGCGGTTTGATCTCAGCAAGCTGCAAAGCCGGTTCTTCCGATTGGCACACAGAACCTTGCGAGCTGATTGAAGAGATACCTTTTTTCATGAATCATGATGATAAATAATGATAGAACCGCGATCTTCTTCGCCGGTCTCCTCTTCAGTCATCAAATAACCGCAGGAGTCTGATTACCATCGCCGAAATCCCCAAGGAAGAATACGTGCTGAAATGCACATCCGCATGCGCAGGGTGCAGCGATTCGCTGGCACTGCGGTACGTGCTCAAGGCAGCCGGACCGGACACCGTCATGGTCGTTCCCGCCTGCTGCACGAGTGTCATACAGGGCATTTACCCGAACACCGCGTTCAATGTCCCGGTCTACAACATTGCCTTTGGTGCGGCAGCCGCGTGTGCATCGGGCATGAGCAATGCATTCCGTGCAGTGGGAAAGAAGACGAACGTGATTGTTTACGCAGGTGATGGAGGCACGCTCGATATCGGCATCCAGGCGATGTCCGGGGCGTTCGAGCGCGGGACTGATTTTCTGTACATCTGCTACGATAACGAAGCATACGGTAACACCGGCATGCAGCGCTCCGGAGGTACACCGATGGGCGCCCGGACAACCACCACTCCTACTGGCAAGACCGATGCCAAGAAAGACATCGATATGATCATCGCGGCCCATGACCCGCCCTATATGGCGACCGCGTGCGCTGCGTACCCGCAGGATATCTTCAAGAAAGTGCAAAAAGCCCTCACGTTCCGTGGCCCTACCTTCCTCCATATTCTTGCACCCTGCCCACCCGGCTGGCGCTACCCGACAGAGAAATCGGTTGAGATGGGAAAACTCGCCGTTAAGACAGGTATGTGGGTGCTCTACGAGAGGGAGTATGGAAAAGTCACGATCGGCCCGCAGTCAAAAGCAGCAATGAAAAAACCCCTGCCGCTCGAAGAGTATCTCTCGCCGCAGGGACGGTTCAAGGGCATCGATACCAAGATAGTCGAGATCCTCAGGCAGCGGATCGCAAAGAACTTCCAGCGGCTGGCAGCCGAAGAGGAGGCGTCAGCATGAAGAAGATTGCAACCGGCAACAAGGCTGTCGCCGAAGCTGTAAAACAGGCAGCACCCACAGTTGTCGCCGCATACCCGATTACCCCGCAGACCGAGATCGTAGAACAGATCGCCGAGTATGTGACCAGCGGCCAGATGCCGGCCAAGTACGTCGCCGTTGAGAGCGAGCACTCCGCGATGGCGGCCTGTATCGGGGCGAGTATAACGGGTGTGCGGACATTCACCGCCACCAGCTCGCACGGTCTGCTCTACATGCACGAGATGACCAACTGGGCAGCAGGTGCACGCCTCCCGATCGTGATGGCAAACGTGAACCGTTCGTTAGGGCCCGGCTGGAACATCTGGGCAGAGCACACTGATGCACTGCAGGAGCGCGATACCGGCTGGCTCCAGGTGTATGTCAGCACCGTGCAGGAAGCCTACGATGCCACGCTCATGGCATTCCGGATCGCCGAGCACAACGATGTGCTGCTTCCCGTGATGGTGAACCTTGACGGGTTTTTACTCTCCCACATCATGCAGCCGGTCGATACGGTCGAGTTGGGGGATTTTATTCCCGCCATTCACCTGCCCTATGCTATTGATCCCAAACACCCTGCGGGGTACGGCACGCTGACCGGTCCTGACCAGCAGTTCAAATTCCGCTGGGAGATCGAGCGCTCGATGCGGGATTCGGTTAAGGTCATTGAAGAGACCGAGAAGGATTTCGCCAAGCGCTTTGACAGGAAGTACGGCTTTACCGAAGACTACCTGTGCGAAGATGCAGATGTGATCGTAATCGCGCTTGGCACTCTTGGCAAGGAAGCGGAAGTCGCCGTAGACCTCCTGAGGAACGAGGGCATAAAGGCCGGTTCGATGCGCATCCGCTGGCTGCGACCGTTCCCGAAACTCAACCTGAAAGGAAAGGAAGTCGTTGTGATCGACCGCGATTACTCGTTTGGTTTTGGCGGCATTGTAGCGGGCGAGATAAGGGCCAAGACCGGTATCAGCCTCTACAACGTGATTGCCGGTATCGGTGGGCAGGAAGTAACCTACGATGACATCGCAGGCTTCGTGCGCACCCGTCGTATGGGTGAAGAGTTCTGGTTAGGGGTGAACGCCCATGTTTGAGATCCGCATCCACTCCCGGGGCGGGCAGGGCGGTGTAACCGCAGCCCGGCTCCTTGCGATGGTAGCACTCCATGACGGCAAATACACAACCGCGTGCCCGTTTTACGGCGCCGAGCGCCGGGGTGCACCGATCGTCTCGTTCGTCCGCATCGATGACAAACCGATCAAGGTCTACAGCCAGATCCGCCAGCCGGACATGGTAGTCGTGCTCGACGCGAGCGTGATGGACGTGGTCGATGTGCTGCACGGGCTGAAAAAAGGCGGTCGCGTCTTCCTCAACAGCGCACATAAAAAAGAGTTCTCCGGCTTTGAGAGCAAAAACGTGGATCTGACCGGCATTGCACTTCGCGAGAACCTGGTGGTTGCCGGCAGCCCGATCCTCAATACGCCGGTGCTCGGGGCGCTCGCAAAGATGGGAATCATCACTGCCGACTCTGCGAAAAAAGCGATCCGCGAGATGTTTTCCGATGAACGCAATGTCAAAGCTGCTGAAGCAGCATACAAGGAGATGTGCGCATGAGCGCTTCGCGTGAACGCCTCGCGATGAGCCACCCGAAGGAGGGGGCCGCCGGGCAGACGGGCACATGGCGGGTATTCAAACCGGTGGTTGACCGGGAAAAATGCAATGCCTGCGGGCTGTGCGCTATGTACTGCCCGGATGCGGTCATCGATGGGGATCTGAATATCGATCTCCGGTTCTGCAAAGGCTGTGGCATCTGCGCCAATGAATGCCCGAAGAAAGCGATCGAGATGGTGCGGGAAGAGAAATAAATCCCCCACTCCTTTTTTGCGATTATCAGAACAGTATCCACATCTTTTTTTATTTAAGGATTAATATTGGCATAGTGTGAGCGTTTGTGAACAGAAAACATTTTGGAGACCAGCGGGATCTTTTTAAATTTGATCTGGTTCGCCATATCATGAAATCAATGCCCGGCCTTACCAGTTTTACCTTTATTCCCATGCTGACAGAGATTAACGCAAAGACAGTCCCGGATTCCGCAACAAAAAATGACATGGTAAAGGCAGTAAAAGCCGGGAAAGCGGGGAGCCAGACCAACAATCTTCTCCAGCATGTGTCACGTTTGCAGGAGATCGATAACGATCTGGAGTATGTTCAGTCTCTCCGTCACTATTTCAAAAACGAGAATATATTAATGGACATCCTGCACCCGCATTCATTCACTCATAAGGAGCGGGAACAATATTTCCAGAACGTTTTTGCAAATTTCCCGAAAAAATCACTGGCATTTCTTGACCCGGATATCGGACTTGAAAAGAGCAAGCCAGACCAGCGCCATCTTCTCTTTACCGAGGTGAAGATGTTCTATGATCATCTTGATGCCGACTCCCTCCTCTTGATCTACCAGCATTTTCCTATGAAAGTCCATGAAGATTATATCCGGCAGCGGTGCTCGCAGCTGTCAGAACTTACCGGTTCTTCGCCCCTCACCATCACTGATAATGAGATCATCTTCTTCCTCTGCACAAAAAATCCCGGCATGCAGAAGCGTATTGAAACCGTCCTGGAGAATTATGCAAACGGTTATCCGGCGCTCAGTTCCCATTCCTGCCGGCAAACCACTTCCTGATTTTTTTGTATTCGAATGAAGACCGGCTGGTTATCGATCTCATGACTTCGGACATTACAGGACTTTTAGTTCATCCTTGGCCATATACTCAAGGTCGAACTTATAGAAATGGGTAAAACCACAATTCCGGCACCGTACAGAGAGGTGTCGGGTCCCAACGGAAATATCATGCGGACCGGTCGTATGGCAGTTCCGGCAAGCGGCATCCTGCGCAAGCTCCCAGACCGGATACTTCCCGATTGTTGTAAACGATCCGGGTTGTGTTATATCCTGTATCCGGGGGACAAAGACACGGGTTGCCCCGCAATTGTCACACGCTACCTGTGCTTTGTTGAAAACGGCCTTGATTATCTGGTCCGCTTCCTGTTTGCAATGATAACAGTCCGTGCGGTATTTTGTGAAGATGAACCGGTCGCTCATCTGAGATACTGGATGCGTCCGGGTTCATTAATCTGCCCTGTAGAAAACCTTGCTCCAAACAAATTGTATGAACCTGTCAAGGTTCGCGAGAATGCTCTTACATGAGATTTCCTTCATCTGGATCTGATA
>JBAZRZ010000006.1:0-55818 GCA_041662685.1 Methanoregula sp. | reverse complement strand
CGCAGACACCCTGTTCATCGAGGTGTGAACCCATGGTGACAACAGCCACCGGGCTGTTTGCGTCACCTGAATGGTAGTCACCCTTTACGAGCGGCCATCCACTTGCTGGGGATTTCTTGTCTGCCATCTTATTTCACCACCAGTAATGCCGGCACAATTATCAGGATCAGTGCAAGGAGTAGTCCTGCAACAAATCCACCCAGACCGGATGCAGTGACTGCCGAGTCAATCTTGTTGGTCCTTACCAGGATCTGTGACTTATAGCGGATGTTCTCCACCATATTATCGATCGCCACCATCCTGACAGGCCCTGTAGATTTTGCTTCTTCTGCCATCTCTTTCACCTCATCATCAGGATTCCGACCAGGGCGAACGAGACGATCAGACCGATCATCAGACCTTCGATCTTACCTGCATAAACCCCGGCGGCAAACTTGTCCCGGTACCCGATGTCCGTCACCATCTTTTCGATGATTTTCATACGGGCGGTAATAAGTGCCATTTCACCGGAGAGCGGGCGTACTTCGCCGCCGGTCTCTTCAGCGCCACCGGTTTCCTTGACTTCAACGATAAAGGCTTCAGCAGCAAACGCACCCGGGTCACGGGCTTTGAGTTCGTTGATTTTGGCCTTGATTGCGCCTAAGTCTTCGCTTTCCATGATGTTGACGATTTCCGTCTGTTCCTGGAAGCGCTTGATAGCTGCATCGTTGAGGTTCTCGATGAAGGGAATAGCACCCTCGGCACCGACAACCCTGCCGTCTTTGACCCCACCTTTGTGGAGTGCGCCTAACGTCTGGCCTGATAAGTGGCCCTTGACTTCAGTACCGCAGAACAGTATGAACCGGATATTAGGGTTGGCAATGACGTTTGCGATAACCTTCTCAAGACCGAGATTTTCAGTCTTACAGGAACCGCACAATGCCGCGCCTGCATCGCAGACACCCTGTTCATCGAGGTGTGAACCCATGGTGACAACAGCCACCGGGCTGTTTGCGTCACCTGAATGGTAGTCACCCTTTACGAGCGGCCATCCACTTGCTGGGGATTTCTTGTCTGCCATATCAGCCCACCTTGATCAACTGGAATGCAATGATCCCAGCAATGAATAATCCAACTGCAATTCCGTACCAGAACGACGTGATTGTCCCACCAATCGCAAGTCCCTTCTCCCTGTTGGGGAAGGATGCAAGCATGTTGCCTTCGCCTGCGAGCATGTTGACCAGATCATCGCTCGTTGCCTCGAGTGCAGCGACCTTCTCCAGAATCGGGGAAAGGGATTCGCCGGCTGAAGTTATGACGCCGATGAATGGGTCAGCAACAAGCCCGAATTCCGGAAGCACAATAATGTATGCCATTTAGTGTCCCTCCATGTCAGGAATCGGTTTCGAGTCAAGCCATGCTGCTGCGTCGCGCTTCGACATTTCGAAGTACTGGCTGTATGTGTATAACCAACCTCCGATTGCGATAATCAGCGAGATGAGTGCTGATTCTGCGCTTATCAGGGCAAATGACATTACAGCTGCGACAATCATGCTTAAAAATCCGCACTCTGCGGTGAGCATGAGCATCCTGTCCTGTTTCCAGCCGGGTCCCAGGCACGCGTTGAACGGGTGCTGGATTGCAATTGCGCCAAGCAGGAATGCGACGGCGATAAGTCCGCCACCAAGGAATGAGTTTGCATAGCTGGTGATGGGCATGCCCATGAACGAGGTTGCTGACGTTGTCAGGCCGGTAAAGGAAAACCCACCGGAGATCATTGCTGCAAATCCCATAACGGTAAGTGCACCAACCACTGCCATTTCAGTGAGTGCCTTGACCATGGCCGGGATCTTCATGTTCAGGATATTGTTCGAGACATACCCAAGGATGAAACCAATGACGGCTGCAAGAACGAGTGCAACAATCGGTGCCAGCATACCAAATTTGGTTGCGAGCAGCATTGCGATTACACCCGAACCGAATGCGATCATACCTGCTGAAGGAACTCCGGTACCGATACCGTAGCTGCACAGCACCTTGATGGTGTGGCTGCCCCAGATCAGTGCAGAGACTACTGCAAGTCCGCCGAAGAACGAGAACATCTCGGTGTTGGTGAACGCATTGAGGTACGTCAGATAGAGGCACACAAGGGTGCTGACGAGGCCCGCGATCATGATCTTATTGTGCGGGACGCCGCCTTCAATTACTTCAATTTTTACTGACATCTTCACACCTCACATTGCAACGATCAGGATCGCTACAAAACCGCAGAGTGCTGATGCAACAGCGGATGCAACGATTGCCCGTGGCCAGCGCTTGAACTTCGGGTCGTGGGGTCCTTCGATGGTTCCGGTAATGTTGTATGCGGTCAGCACGGCATTCACGAGGAATAAGGCGACTGCGAACATACCGGCGATGGACACCGCAACAGGGAGAATCTGTGCTGCAGTTACGTGCATCATAGCCGGGAACGTTGCCTTGTAGAGGCCGAGAAGTTCGAGGTAGATGAGCGTACCGCCTGCACCGCCAAGGATACCACCGATTACGCCGCCCACAAAGGAGACGAACGGAAGGCCGTGACCTTCAGTACCCTGGGATTTGTATTCTGCCTGTGAGTCCCCGGTGATGGGGTCATTGAGGACTTTACCTGACGCGGCAGGGATACCCATGCCAAAGACGTAGACAAAGTTCACCATCATACAGGTGATTGCCATCATCAGGCCGCCACCAATACCGCCGGTGACGATTGCAACGATCATACCCTGGTCTGCTGCCCATGCCCCACCGAAGAGTCCGGCGAGGCCTGCACCAGCGGCAAGCATTGCGACACCTGTCGCGATACCCGGTGCCTGTCCCATTGCTGCGGGAGCACCGCCGACTGGTACGAAGTGCGTGCCGAATCCGATCAGGACGCCGCCGATGATGATACCGATCAGGGCCATAAGACCGAGGTTTGGTGAGACATACCAGCAGGCTCCGAGAATAACGATCAGGAGCACAACGCCGATTGCCATTGCCGTCGGGTTCATTGCGCCGCCAGCTGTTGGTTTTGCTGCTACTGCGCTCATGATGATGTCTCCTCAGGTTTTGTGTAGGGTCCGTAGTTCTTGCGTGCCCAGACCTCGATGTACCGGTCGATGACGGTGATGATGAGGATTATGAGGACGCCGACTGCGATTGCACCCCAGCCTGCGTAGATTCTCTCGAAGAGAATGGTACGCCAGAGTTCGAGGAAAACAATCAGACCAAAACAGATACCGGATGCTGACCCTCCAATCTTGTGGGTGAAGAATCCGTTATCAATCGAGTTGCGATCGCCGGCTTCTGCGTAGCGGACGATGTTACCTGATGCAGAGATTGGCACACCTGCGCCAAACTTCTGGTTCTGGTACTGACGTTCCTTACCATAGTACGGGTTGCCCGTCGCAGATCCTGCTGCACCGAGTGCAATACCCCAGATCAGTGCGAGCAGCGGTAGCGGGAACGGATGTCCCAGCGCACCATTGATCAACTGACAGAGTGCTACTGTGCAGAAAATTGCGATGAACGCATGTGCCATGGTGACCGTTGTCATGGACTTAAGGATATCCACGTAAACGGGCTGACCGAACTTGGCGAGACTTGCAGTCCTGCCAAGGTACGCGGTGGTTGCGTAGACGCCCTGTAAGAAGACTGCGAGAACACAGCCGAGAACGATTGCAAGGATCGCGTTGATTTGCATTGCCATAAAAGCCCATGCCAGGCCTGCACCGAGTGCACACCAGAGACCGTATGCCGGGGGTTCACCAGCGACCGCCTTGTTGAAGATGCGGTGCAGGAATCCCATCTGCGGTGCGAGCTGAACCTGTGAGTTCGGGTCACCTTGTGATCCGATGTTGGATTCAGTGTCTTCCGCAGAACCGGCCACAGTGGCAAGAGCTCCTGTCAATGCAGTAATTCCAATGCCAAATACAATATTTTCCATTTAGCCTCCTCCCCTCGTGCGAATGAACGAGAGTATTCAAAATGCAATGCCACGCACATCGAGTTAAACTCTTTGTGGTTAGTGTAAATTTGGTGAGATCTAAATTAAAAGGTTTCGAAATCAAATCGCCGAAATTCCACTTTAAATCGCGCGATTTATAAAACTGGGGCCAATATCTGATTATTTACACATGTTGATTTGTGTTAAGGAAAAAAAAGTTGTGTTGTGGGCAACCGGGTTTGCGAAAGAGAAGATATTAGCAGGGGATTTCTCCCCTGCTGTTACTGTTTTTTTCTGTTCTGAATTTTCCATGTGGTCGAGGACCCGGTCCCAGATCACAAGGAGCCCGGGGATGATCACGTAGGCGAGCAGTCCCGCCCCGAGGAAGGCCACGGTGAGGATAAGTTCGTTGTCCATGTTCCTCACCTCAGTTCAGTGCCGTTACGCCGTCGGCCCAGGTTTCGATCCGGGTGCGGATGGCGTCATTCTCGTACGAGAAGACTGCTACCTGCTGCCGGGAGATGGTGACGAAGTACAGCTCCCCGCTGGGGTCGTGGCACTTCAGGGTTACCGAGTAGGAGTCCCTGTCCGCGTCGTGAATCACATTGCCGCCGTGTGCTGTGTTGTTTGCGGTGTTGGCCACCACTGCGGCTATCCCGGCGGTGAAGCCGGCAATCGTGTTGTAACTCTCGGAGCCGTTGCCAACGGTCTTTGCGTCCTCATCCTGGTACAGGAATTTTGCTGTATAGGATTCCTTGCTCTTCTCTACGGGCTGGTGGTTTGCGCCGGCCATCATATACGAGATGCACCCGAATGGGTTGCCGGTGATTACCGACTGGACAATCGTGTTGAACGCTGTCTCGTTAGTGATTGGGTCCGCGAGTTTGCGGACCGCGCTCTTTACATTGGTTCTCTGTGTGAAATCTGCCATAATCTATCACTCCTTGGTGTTTTTTCCTTGTCCTGGATCACCTCCGGCCGTTACTGGTTTTGCGAGCCGACCCCCACCTTTGCTTGAGGATCCTCCGGATCCCGTGGTGCTGAGCAGATGAGGGCTCTTCTTAGTTCCTGCCGTTTCTGGTTTTGCCTGGATTTTGGCGGGTGGGTGATGGGTCGCATCATCCGCCCGGTGTTGTTCGGACTTCTGTACCTGGTGTCTCGGGGCGCCCTTTGACATAACAACATCAGCATTTAGGGTATATTGGGTAATTTGGGGGGTATCGATCCGGGGCCGTGACAGGGTCGGTTACGGTATCCGGGCAGACCGGCGTGCAAAAACAGTGTTCGGGGGATATTTTATGCCGAATCCGGCTGGTTGAATCTGCGTTTGGGCAGTGGGGAATGGTGCCGTACGGGAATTTTTATGGCCGGAATGGATCTGGGGGCCTAGATCGCGCAGGTCTATGGCTATTATTTTTGTGCAAAGCGGGACACATCATGTTTTATCTGACTCCCCCGCGGCGGTTCACAAAAAAATTGATTATTTTATCCGGGCAGATCGCATCAGAACCTTTGAGGCTCTTGGGGGTTCCGGTGTTCGCACCTCCACCCCCGCCGCGTGGGCATCCCCCGTGGGGCGATTGCTCTCATGCGGTTAAGGTTCCGAAAATGAGGGAAGGAGATGCACCCCCAAGGCTGCCTCCCCTTCAGGGGGGAGAGGGGGTTACTCTCATTAGCGTTGGGAAAATATGGATGAATTATCCGGATCTCACCCGGGCAGGTTATTTCCGGTCTGACTCCATCAGGTCCTTTGCGAGCCAGACCCCGCCCGGGAAGACATCATAGAACCTCCACCGGCACTGGGGCGAGTAGACCCAGATCATCTTCCGGAGCTGAGAAGATGTCTCCAGGGAGCGGAGGTGATCGACTTCTTTCCGGAATGCTCCGCAGAGCACCGGGGCGTCAGGTACGGGTTTCCGCGAACGGATAATCTCGATGATCAACGTATCAATTCTTCCCAACCCGATGAGATCGATGGGTATCGGCGATTTACGGATCTGCGCCGGCAGGTAGTGCCATGTCACCAGCATCCTCGCAGCTTCGCAGATGAGCGTGTTGGACCGGATATATTCCGGTGGCCCGAAGGCCGGTTCACTTCCTGTGGTTTCATGGAAAATGATGGTTGTCTCACCCGCAGCAACCGGGCCGGTTACCGGCACGGCTGCACGGGGAATAATCCGGTTGCTGTACATGGCACCGGATGCAATCTGACCCGGTTCGGCCACGTCTCCTTTTTCCGATTCGATCTCGGTCATGTTGTTTAAGTCCTGTTTTTTTTTCTGATGATGTGAAGAGCGAGAAGAGTGGGGCGTGGCCGCTCGTTGACCTGTACCGCTTCCCCATGTCCAGTACATTTCCATCGGCTGCTGCAATGACCGACTTCGCACCGCGAACAACTGGTATGGCTTCGGGCACGAACACGCGGACTACTGCTGCGAATTTTGCCTTGAGCCAGGTTTTTATTTGTCCGAGGTATTTGCTGGTCATTGTATTGATCCAGATGTTGGCAAATTCAGGTTATAGGTAATTGGTGGGTGCGGAAATCTTCGCAGTTATTCTGGCTAGTATGCTGGAAACGAGGGCTGGATTGGAGCAGGATTGGGATAACCTGCCGGTTACATGAACGGGCGCGGCGGCGGGAATGGGAAAAAAGGGGTTTGCGGGGCCAGATTCGGGAAAGGGTGGGGGTGGTGCGGCAAATGAATAGTTACAGGCCATAATTGCGGATTGTTGGATTCTCTTATATATACGGAATAGTGGCCCCACACCCGCAATTATTGCACTATATCTAAGGATAATTTTTCCCGGACTTTTGATGTAGTGCGATAAAAAAGAATTATTGATTATTGGTTTTCAATAATGTTTTCAGTTCCTTGAGACTCTTCTGGATTTCGGTTTCCAGTGTCTCAATCTTCGCTATGATTACTTCTGGTTTTTCATACAGGACTTCTGCATACTCGATCTCCTTGTAGCGCGAGATAGAGAGATCGTATCCGTTCTCCTTGATCTCGCTGATGGGCACAAAGAAGCATTTGCCTTTCCGGTCTGCAGGATTTTCTTTCTTCCGGTTGCGGTAATGCTCGATAATCTCCGGGATATCTCTTGCCATCGATGAATGTCCGTTTGTCATCGAGCGAGTACCCGTCCGCATCCATATCATAGAACCAGACCTTGTCGGTAGATCCGCCTTTGGTGAAGATTAGTACAGCCGTAGAAATCCCGGCGTATGGCTTGAAGACACCGGACGGCATGGACACGATGCCTTCAAGCTGGCACTGTTCCAGCAGGATCTGCCGGAGTTTCTTGTGGGCATTGGAGCTGCCAAACAGCACGCCGTCCGGCACAATGACCCCGCACTTCCCGCCAATCTGGAAGAGGTGCACCATCCGCTCGACAAAGAGCAATTCGGTCTTGGTTGTCTGGATGGTGAGGGCATCGTTGATGTCGCTCTTATCGATGCTCCCCTTGAACGGCGGGTTTGCGAGGACGATGGTATACCGGTCACTTTCCGTGAATCCTTTGGAGAGGGTATCCAGCAGGGCAACCTGGGGCGCCTTGATCCCGTGGAGCACCATGTTCATGAGCGAGATCCGGATCATCGTGTTATCGAAATCGTACCCGTAGAAGGTATCCTTCCAGAGCTTCTCCCAGTGTTTCGGCTTGGTGATTTTGTCGCCGAGCAGGTTATGATATCCCCCTTCGGAATCTACTTCGTTCTTATCCTTGCTCGTGTATTTTTTAAGGATGTACTCATAGGAGTTGACCAGGAACCCTGCCGTACCGCACGCAGGATCGCAGATCCGGTCATTAATATCTGGGTCCACGAGCTCGACCATCATCCGGATGATATGCCGGGGCGTGCGGAACTGGCCGTTCTTTCCTGAGGTTGCGAGCTGCGCGAGCAGGTATTCGTAGATGTCGCCCTGGGTGTCCCGGTTCTGTGCCGATATCTTGAGTTCGTCAATGATCGTGACGGCTTCCTGGAGGAGCGAGGGTTTGGGGATCAGGAAGACGGCATCTTTCATATGTTGGGCAAAGGGCGTCTTTTCCCCGTCGTGGATATTCTTGATGAACGGGAAGAACTTCTCCCGCACATGGACGAGCATCTTGTCGGCCGGGTAATGTTTCCAGTGTGACCACCGGCAATCTTCCTGTCCGTCAAAGATGGATTTGTAGGTCTGTTTGTTTGCCTGCGCCTTCTTCTGCTCGAACGTGTCCATGGCTTCGAGCCGGTTCATGAAGATGAGGTACGACATCTGCTCGATGGATTGGAGCGGGTTCGAGAGGCCGCCGCTCCAGAATTTGTCCCAGAGGGAGTCGATCTTTGATTTGAGTTCGGGGGCGAGACGCATGGTGAGAAAATCTTGATAGTGATTGGGTGATGGGGGGATTAAGGGATGCCGATTTTTTAGCAGAGAACCATATGAGACGAAAAGGCTATTGAACACACCGCGTCAAGATCTGAATAGTGCAATGATCTATAATACAACAGCCGGAACAGAGACGGAGACCTAGGAGAGCGTCTACCCTCCAGAATCTGCGATCAAACCGGCAATCATCAAGCAGGTAAAGAAGGCCCAGGCAGATATCGCTGCTGGAAAAGGGAAGACATACGATTCAATAGACGATTTTTTCAGGGAAATCGAAGCATGAATTCCTGGTTGGGATGAAAATGGCAGAACCGTTCAATACAACTATCATACTAAAAAATGAGAATGCCCGTCGTTTCCGTGAGTACGATAATAATCCGTGGAACCATGAAAATGACCGAAGCCGGGCTACCGCAAAGCGTGCCCGGGAACTAGCTAAGACTCTTAAAATCTAAACCATGAAGATCAATCCAGCCGTGATTGATTGGGTTCTATTATCTGATTCTATTCAGATTGGCCATTTTTTATTGCGATGATATGAGTGAACTGTTGCTGGCAGACAGACCATGTCTTAAAATATTTATTAATAGATCACACCCACTGTTACATAGGTACAGCCATGAAGTCCACCCGGCAGGATATCCTCGCCTCCTTAAAAAAACTCAAAGGGGAAGTGGCGAGAGAGTATTCGGTCAAGACAATCGGGGTATTTGGCTCTGTTGCCCGGAATGAGCAGACGGGCACAAGCGATATTGACCTGCTGGTGGAGTTCTCAAAGCCGGTGGGGTTCGTCACCTTCATGCGGCTTGAAAATTTCCTTTCCGAGCAACTCGGGAACCATGTGGATCTGGTGACATCCGATTCCTTAAAACCGGTGATCCGGCAGGATGTGCTCACCGAGGTCATCTATGTCTAAGCGTGAGGTGAAACTCTACCTCACGGATATTGACGACGCAGTCTCTACGATCCAGTCCTACACAAAGGACATGACGTACGAGCAACTGCTCGCCGACCGGAAGACCCGCGAGGCAAACATTCTCAATTTTGTGGTGATTGGAGAAGCGATCAAGAAGATCCCGCAGGATATTATCGATCGCCACCCGGATGTTCCGTGGAAAGAGTTTGCAGGTATGCGGGACAAGATGGTGCACGGCTATTTCATGATAAGCCCGACGATCATCTGGGAGACGAGCCGGCATGATCTCGCACCACTTGCGGCTGTGGTGAAGGT
Source organism: Methanoregula sp. (assembly GCA_041662685.1). GTDB lineage: Archaea > Halobacteriota > Methanomicrobia > Methanomicrobiales > Methanospirillaceae > Methanoregula. Next base: position 46,274 of record JBAZRZ010000006.1, on the reverse strand, counting down.
GCTGCTCCGGGAATATGCGTGAGCGGGGTCATCCTGCTATCGTAGCGTTCCCTTTTGCACCAAACCCTCGCCCGCCATTCCCGACGCCACTTGCATTTCGTGAAGGCTTCGACAATCTCTGTAATCAGGGCGAACTAAGGATGGAGTGTGAAGAGAAAAGATCGGGATGTTCAAGAGATAAAAATTGCAGATCGCAAAATCCCCAAAAAATTATTGAATACCAGCTGGCATGATCCGCTTTTTATCCGTGCGGTCAAAATCCGTGTCGAAGCTGACGAGTACCAGATCAAATTTTTCCGCGACAACATACTGGTAGGCATCATCGAAATCGAGCCCGAACGCCGCAGCCACCTGTTCAACCCGCACGATATCCTCACTACCCAGTGAGAGAATGGTGATCCCTCCTTCACCAAATATATCGCGGACAAATTCTGAAAAGAGGCGTGCTGCATTCTTCTGGTAGAGAATGATCCCGATCGAATGGAATGCGAGATCGCTGATGTGCAGATCCGCAGGAGCTCTGGTATTGAAAAGTGTCTGGACCGAAGCGGCTTCTTTCTGATCGAGCAGCAGTTCGAGAAACATATTGGTATCCAGAAGGTACACGTTAGTCCCGCCACTCACGAGCCTTATGCTGGAGCTCAACTGATGTTGTGCTGCTTTTGAGATGGGAGAGCCCCCCGGCCCATGCCAGGCTGAACTTCTTTGCTGCAGGTTTTTTCTTACGGCGGGCAAGCTCTTCGATATAGTGGATTGCTTCCTGCCGGAGGTCAGCAGGGAGATCGTCTATCATCCGGTGCACGGATTCTGAAGTGGTCATGCAGGTTCCCCTTTTGTGTTCTCTTAATTATTGGCATTCCCTGTGCAATAATATATAGTTCTTCTCATGTGTTCAGTGTCCCGAGCTATCAGGTAAACATCCTCTGCATCACCCCATCAGACAACCCCCTCGCTCACTATTCCCGACGCCACTTGTTTTTCGTGAAGGCTTCGACACTTTCAGTGATCTGGGCGAACAACAAATGGATGACAGCCCCGGCCTTAAAATATTTATTAATCGTTCATCACCTACTGTTACATAGGTACAGCCATGAAGTCCACCCGGCAGGATATCCTCGCCTCCTTAAAAAAACTCAAAGGGGAAGTAGCGAGAGAGTATTCGGTCAAGACAATCGGGGTGTTTGGCTCTGTTGCCCGGGACGAGCAGACGGACACAAGCGATATTGACCTTCTGGTGGAGTTCGTTACCTTCATGCGGCTTGAAAATTTCCTTTCCGAGCAACTCGGGAACCAGGTGGATCTGGTGACATCAGAATCCTTAAAACAGGTGATCCGGCAGGATGTGCTCGCCGAGGTTATCTATGTCTAAGCGTGAGATGAAACTCTACCTCACGGATATTGACGATGCAGTCTCAACGATCCAGTCCTGTACCAAGGATACGACGTATGAGCAACTGCTCTCCGACCGGAAGACCCGCGAAGCAATCATTCTCAATTTTGTGGTGATAGGAGAAGCGATCAAGAAGATCCCGTAGGAGATTATCGATCGCCACCCGGATGTTCTATGGAAAGAGTTCGCGGGAATCGGGGCCTGGATTGGGGTCGGATTGGCATAACCTGGCGGTTAGCTCAATGGGCGCGGGTGCAGGGCCGGGAAAAGAGGGTTTTGCGGGGTTGGATTTGGCGGGATGGTGGGGAGGTGCGGCAGATATTGAGAAACATTACAAAAATGTTATCGCGAACCAGAATGCCGAAATGACCAGCTGCTGGGTCGTCTACCGGGCAGCCTCTGACCAGGTAAAGAGGAGGGTCGTAATGATCGGCGCTACGGCAAGCATGCCGCCGTATCGTGGGTCCCCCTGCCCGGCAAGGAATGTCACCCCGACAATGACACTTCCCCCGATAACGAATTTCAGGAGCGTGTAGAGATAATCCATCCTCTTGATCATTTCCCCGGGAGGATTAAATACTCGGTCATAGCGGATAGTACATCTCCCCTATCTCCGCCGATATCTTTACGGAATCGACCCGCGCGGCCGTGCTCTGTCATGCCCTGTCGGCCGGCTGCACACCTTCGCCCCGCACACCATGTGCTGTATAAAACAAAGAGCAATATATACCTGATCATGAGCACCTGCGAAATGATAATAATCGGGATAGACCCCGGGCTGGCACGCGTGGGATACGGGGTGATTGCGGTCAATAACCGGAAACCCGAAACGGTCTGCTATGGCTGCATCGAGACCGGCAAGGACCAGCGCACCTCAGAGCGGTTGTTGCAGATCTATACCGAACTCACCGCCCTCTTTGAGAAATACCCGCCGGATCAGATCGCTGTTGAAAAACTGTTCTTTTCAAAGAACATCACCTCGGCCATGAACGTCAGCGAAGCCAGGGGCGTCATCCTCCTCCTGGCGGAGCAAAAGCAGATCCCGGTTACGGAATATACCCCGAACCAGGTCAAGCAGGCGATCACCGGGTCCGGCAGCGCTGACAAACGCCAGGTGCAGGATATGATCATGCGGCTGCTTCACCTTGAGGAGATCCCCAAACCCGATGATGCGGCCGATGCCCTTTCGATTGCCTTATGTCATATCCATATCATGAGATAGTACAATGATCGCGCTCCTTTCCGGTGTACCGGTCCTCACGGGCGACCGGTGGGTGGTCATCGATGTGCACGGCGTAGGTTACCGCGTGCTGGTCACCCAGCCGGCCCTCCAGCAGCTGGCAGGCACCCGCGAGATGGTGAAACTCTTTACCCATATGGCGGTCCGTGAGGATGCGATCACCCTGTACGGGTTCCTGCACCAGAGTGAACTCGAGATGTTCCGGATCCTGATCGGCGTGACCGGCACCGGCCCGCAGATCGCGATGAACCTCTTGTCCCAGATCGGGATCGAAGAGTTCGCTATTGCGATTCTCAACGAGGATGAAAAGGCCCTGACCCGGATCTCCGGTATCGGAACGAAGAGTGCGAAACGGCTGATCCTTGAACTCAGGGACAAGATGAAGAAGATCAGCGAGACGCTGCCCCACGGGGAGACCGGGACCGGCAGCATGGCAGTCCACGATGCGGTCAGCGCCCTGGTTTCGCTCGGTTTTTCCGAGAATGCATCCCGGGATGTAGTCAATAAAGCCATTCGTGCCCCGGGGACCCCGACCGTGCAGGGGCTTATCAAGGCAGCCCTCGTCACCTTAAAGGAGCGGTAAGGTGATGCCATCCGAACGTATCATCTCACCGGTCCCTCTCATGGAAGAGGGTGACGACCCCACCATACGGCCGGACCGGCTGGATGAGTTTGTCGGGCAGGAGCAGGTCAAGGAGGCTTTGAAGATTGCCATTGAGGCTGCAAAAAAGCGCGGAGAGCCCCTCGATCACATCCTCTTTTCAGGACCTCCGGGGCTTGGCAAGACCACACTCGCCCATATCATCGCCCGCGAGATGGGAGCCGAGATCCGGTCCACTACCGGCCCGGTGCTGGAGAAACCCGGGGATATTGCCGCACTCCTCACTCCTCTCAAGCGGGGAGATATCCTGTTCATCGATGAGATCCACCGGATCAACCCGGTGATCGAGGAGGTGCTCTATCCAGCAATGGAGGATTTCTTCATCGATGTGATGATCGGTGAAGGGCCGAGTGCCCGCTCGATCAAACTGAACCTCGAACACTTCACCCTTATCGGGGCAACCACCAAACAGGGGCTCTTAGGTGCACCGTTCCGGGACCGTTTCGGCATCAGTTCCCGGCTCGACCTGTACGCTCCCGCCGAACTGGTCCGGATCGTGACCCGGAGCGCAGCGATCTTAAAGATCCTGATTACTCCCGATGGTGCTGAAGAGATCGCAAAACGGAGCCGGGGCACGCCCCGGATTGTCAACCGGCTGCTGCGGCGGGTGAGGGATTATGCCATTGTCAAAGGGGATGGCACGACAACGCAGGAGATCGCCGAAATGGCCCTTGCCATGCTCCAGATCGACAAGCTGGGTCTTGACGAACTGGACCGGCGCATCCTCTCGGTCATAGCAAACGACTTCGACGGTGGTCCGGTCGGGGCAAAGACGATTGCCATCTCAGTTGGCGAAGAAGTCCGGACGATTGAGGATGTGTATGAGCCGTACCTGATCCAGATCGGGTTTGTCAAGCGCACGCCACAGGGACGTGAAGTCACGTCCGCGGCAAAAAAGCATCTTAATAATCCGCAGAAGACGCTGGTGTGATCGCGCCGTCCGATGGAAAAGACACGGTCTTTCCTCCTTGAGCATCGTCTGTTCAGATGGTCACGCTTGTGAACCAGGGAATTTCCGCTCTCCCAAATCTATTATTCTTTCTGTGCAGGAGATGATCCAGTCCCCCGCTTCTTCTTCAGCCGCTCGATCATTTCCAGCGCCTTCTGCTTTGTCGCCCATTCTTTGTCATCGCCCGGCTCGGCCCACGGCTGCGTGACCTTCCAGGTAAGTTTCCCGCTGAACGGAGGTTCAGGAAACGCACCGGGATCGAAGAGCGTCTGCCCGCGAAACACCACCGGTTTTTCTTGGAAACAGGACCAGACCGCCTTCCGGATCACGGACTTATCCTGGAACTGGCAATCAACAAGGGTCAGCTGTTCCCGGAATCGTTTGATGAACTCCGCCAGGACATTGTGGAGTACCGCAGTCAGCCCGGTCGTTCCAATGATAAACTTCTTCTTATCGATACCATTCCTCAAGAGTTCCTTTCTCGCATCGCCGGTCTTGTGCCCTTCTGACTCCGGGCCGCCAAGGATAAGGTAGCGGATGTTCGGATTTGCTACGATATTGCAGATGATCTTCTCGATGCCGATATTAGCGGTCTGCAATGTCCCGGAGAGTGCAGCTCCGGTTTCCACACCGGTCCGCACGAGTTTCTCGATCTCGGGCGGGATTTCTTCAGCGTCTGTTGTCAGGATTATAATCACAGCAACCGGGGAATAATCGTTCCCTATCAGGTACCACCCCTCTTCGGGAGGATACTCCGGATGTGATTTTACTTTAAGCATGATTATTTCCTAAAAATTTTTGAAATCGTTCATTTCAATTTCACCGCAGCGACGTGCTGCATGTGTCGGCACTCTTTCCGCCATACCATCTCTCCCTGAGCCAGAGCGAGACGTTCACAAGCCCGATCAGAACCGGTACCCCAACGAGTGGCCCTATCACTGTGGCAAATGCTACCGGGGACGCAATCCCGAACACCGCTATAGCAACCGCAATCGCGAGCTCGAAGTTGTTGGATGCAGCGGTGAACGAGAGCGAAGCGGACTTATGGTAATCGACCCCGAGGCGGTGGGACATCCAGAAGCTTGCAAAGAACATGATGACAAAGTAGCAGAGCAATGGGGTTGCGACCCGGACCACATCAAACGGCACATTGACGATATACCCGCCCTTTAAGGAGAACATCACGATGATCGTAAAGAGCAGGGCAACCAGCGTAATCGGGGAGATCTTCCGGATGAAAACCTGCTCGTACCACGCCTTCGACTTCACGCGAAGCAGGGTGTACCGCGTGACCATGTCGGCTATGAACGGGATGCCAAGATAAATGAACACACTCCAGGCAATCTGGACGATCGTGATCGAGACCGCAGAACCTGCCCCGATGCCGAGCAGGGGTGGCAGGTACGTAATGAAGAACCATGCATAGACGGAGTAGAAGAAGACCTGGAAGACCGAGTTTAACCCCACGATAGCGGCACAGTACTTGCAATCCCCTTCAGCGAGATCGTTCCAGACGATCACCATAGCGATGCAGCGCGCTATCCCGACAAGGATAAGCCCGTACATGAAGAGCGGCTGGTCCCGGAGGAAGATGACCGCAAGGGCAAACATCAGCACCGGCCCGACAATCCAGTTCTGGACAAGCGAGAGGCCCAGCACCTTAGTGTTCTGGAAAACCTTCCCCAGTTCCTCGTACTTCACCTTCGCGAGTGGCGGGTACATCATCAGGATGAGCCCGACCGCAATCGGGATCGAGGTAGTCCCGACCGAAAGGCCGGTGATCATTCCCGGCACGGCGGGCAAAAAATAGCCGATGGCGATACCGGCTGCCATGGCAAGGAAGATCCAGAGGGTCAGGTACCGGTCAAGGAAGGAGAGTTGTTTAACGGGCATCTGCATTTCTTATCACCTAAGTGCACGATCAGAGTATTCTCTCCAGAATATCAGCGGAATTCCGCACAAGGGCCGGGCATTTCGTCATGAACAGGCCGCTCTTCTTTGCCGCAGAGAACGCTTCCGGATCACTCAGATCATAACCCAGCAGCTCCGTGCAGTTCACTGAGCAGTTCTTTTGGATAAATTCATGGATGAACTGCCGGACTAGTGCCCGGTTCTTCTCGGTTGCGGCTTCATCGTCCTTTTGAGTCTTGCCGTATTTCAGCCCGATGACCATGAGGGCGCCGGATACAGCCCCGCAGATACTGCCGGTCCTTGATATCCCTGCCCCAAAACCGCACGCGATCTTTTTTGCCGTATCGGGGTCCAGACCAAGTTCCTCGGAAAATGCGGAAAAAACTGCTGATGAGCAGGTGAACCTGCTCATGAAACTCGCCAGGACTTCATCAGTATGTTATCCCAATATTGCATTAAACAAATATCCCGTCAGCGTGAACGATACGAAGAGAATTCCTGCAAAGACCAGGAGCAGCTTGATCTTGATCACTTTCCGCAGGATGATCCTCTCGGGCAGCGAGAGTTCGATGACGGACATCATGAACGCGAGCGCTGTTCCCATTGCCATACCTTTGGCCGTGAGCACTTCCATAATGGGGATCATGCCAGCCGCATTGGAGTAGAGCGGGATACCGATCAGCACCGCAATCGGGACTGCGAGTGGGTTGCCCGGCCCTGCGATGTTGACGAGGAAATCTGCCGGGGCATACCCGTGGATGATCGCACCGATGGCGATACCGATGAGGATGTAGGGCAGCACCTTAAGCGTGATGCTCTTTGATTCGCTGATACCGAAATTGATTCTATCCTTCACCGTCATTGGTTTATCCGGCTGCTCGTACATCTTGCACTTCCAGACAAAGTCTTCGACCTCGCCCTCGAGGTGGAGGCGCCCGATGATAATCCCCGCAACGATCGCGATGATGAGGCCCGAGACGATGTAGATGAGCGCAATCTGCCAGCCGAACATGGCAAGCAGCATGGCCGCAGCAATCTCGTTGATCAGCGGCGATGCGATCAGGAACGAGAAGGTGATGCCGAGCGGGACGCCGGATTCCACAAAGCCGATGAAGAGCGGCACTGCCGAGCAGGAGCAGAAGGGCGTGGGAATGCCAAGGAGGGCAGCGACCACGTTGCCCACCCCTTCGGTGCGTCCCCCTACCCATTTCTTCACTTTCTGCGGGGTGATATAGGTGCGGACCACCCCGACTGCAAAGACGATCACGGCGAGCATCAGCGTGATCTTGATCGAGTCGTAGACAAAGAAGTTCACTGATGATGCGAGCGGGGCGGTCGGGACGAGCCCGAAGATCGTAGTGGTTACCCAGTCGGCAAAGAGTTGTAAATAGTCCTGCATGGTTTACTCCCCGGATAGTGCGCCCTGTACAGCGGCAACTACCCGTTCAATTTCCTGGTACTGCACATCCGCCATCCCGTTCTTCTCAATACAGAGATCGGTAGCGATGATATGGATGTGAGGATCGATACCCGTTCCCGCACATTTTTTGCCGGCACAGCAGTCTGTGCACCCGTCAATGATAATTACCTGTTCGCCGCTATCGCACTCTTCTTTAAGAGACGCGGCAGACTTTTTGACGTGCGTCCAGAAAAACCGGCCCGGCCTCTTCTGCATCAGGGAACATGCAGCCTGCGTAGTAAGTTTACCGGTATTGGAGATTCCCGAACCGGTGACAAGCACAATCATTTTTCCCTTATACGAGTGGCGGGGAGAACGTTGCCAGCAGGAGCATGCCACGGTCTCCTACCTCGACCCGGTGAACCTGGTCAGCGGCATTACGCCGACAATGCCGGGAGCGTACGGGATGGCCCTGCCTTCGAGTGTGCAGGTCCCGCTACCCGCGATCACATCATGGATCACCACCATCCCTGCGTGGGCTGCCGTGATGGCTGTCCCGGCAAGGGTTGCCGTGATACCGGCATTGAACCCGGCAATGGGGTTATACCGTGCCGAATCTGTACAGACAATCTTGGCGTCGCTGTCCTGGTACACGATATGGGCCGAGTAGGCCTCCCGGTTCTTTTCTACGGGCTGGTGGTTTGTGCCCGCGGTCATATAGGCTACACATGCGAACGGGTTGCCGGTGATGACCGAATCTACGATCGTGTTGAACGCCGCCACGTTTGCAATCGGGCTCGCGAGTTTGCGAACCGCGCTCTTGGTTGCCGAATTTTGTACGAAATCTGCCATGTTGTTTCCTCTGTTTTTTTGTTTCGTTCTTTTGAGAGATTTGCTTTAACCTCTCTACTTTGTCGCAGGGCCCTTTGATATACCAGCATGGGATTTCATACGATATCGGCGTGACTGAATCAGCATTTTCCGGGAAAAAGAAACTCATTCCTCGGAAGATTGCACGAACCGGCAGCATTTTACTACACGTTGCAGTTTGCCAAAATGTAAACGTTAGAATCGTTACTGTTGTGCTCTTCTTTTTCGGATTCCAGCCCGGTAATGGATTTAATGGAATGGCGGAATTTTGCTTTATACACTTCCTGTATATGGTTGCACACTGGGTACTAGTGCCCGGTCAGCAATGAGAGAGATATGGATGGCTTTTTGGTTTTGTATCAGGTAAAAAAAAAGTGTTGTTCTCCGTTACGGAAACGCGAACATCTTATGGCGAATATCTTATCCGTTGATGAAGGCTGCCGGCTATTGATAGTTCCGGGCAGATCCTGCTCATGTTCCTGCACTGCCTCTTTGCGCCGGGACTTCCTTTTTAGTCCTGGCAACCGGCCTTGCGGTCCTTAGGCGGATCGTGTAATAATGCTGCTTTGTCCGGATCACCGAAATCCGGTACATCCGTTCCCCGCGCTGCCAGATTGCCCGGGCAATGATGTGCGGCACGAGATAGAGGGGGATATCCCGCTCTATGAAGGTATAGCTCGTTGAGGCTCTCCGGGATACCGGGACTGAATGAGGACGGGCTTTCCTGAGAGGAGAAATCTGGTGTACTTTTACTGTAGTTACCGTGCTGCGTACGGGTTTTCCTGCACCGGGCATTTCTGGCAAAGGCTCGGGAGAAACCGGAGTCGAACGCTGCCGGGATTCATAACGTGGTTTGCCGCACCCGGTCTCCAGAATGATTAGCTTTGCCGGAAGGACCTGATGGTCTGCTACCGGAATGCATGATCCTTTAATAGGACTTCTGCCCTGCTCTGCATCTATCTGCTGCATAGGTTCACCTTGATCTTTCCCTTGTGTTCGATCAGGACTCCTTTTAAAGAAACTGGTGGGCACTTCTTGTGCCGTTTTTGCATCTGCCGGTGTTTCTTCCAGCGTTCAAACATGAAAAACCTCCTGGACTCCATCAGCCAGCACTTCGTAACAGGAGAACCGTCCGGTATCCTGCAGGATCCAGATCTCAAGGTGGAGGGCAGTCTTTCCCCTGTTCAACGGAAAGAGTCTGCGGAGGAGTAGGGCGTCGTTATGACAGAATTGTTCAATTGCCGTAATATCGACAAGGAGCCGGGCAGTCCCTTTGAGTTTGAGGTAGAGTAACTCAGTTGTATTCCGCACAGCCATGAGATGAGCCGGGGTGTAGCGGGTGGCAAAGCATGGTATCATGGGCACAACTGCATATCCCTCCGCTTCAAGCTGTGACTTGGCCGCACGCTCGATGGGAGAGAGCCTTTTAGTATCCTTCATAATGCTCCCCCCACGGCGATACGTACCGCAATCTTTCCTGCAATGGGGGAAATTTCCTGTATCCTATCCGGCAGGATCTCAAAGCAGTGATATCCGTGCGATAATGTATAGAGCCAGATCTCATGCCGTATCGTGGAATTCATAGGATGCCGTGCCATATCAGAACGATACCGCATGATATCCCGCCGACAGTAGTGTTCCACTTGATCTATAGTAGCGGACCTGTGAGAGATCTTCCGGATCCTGATACAGCGAGTCTCATCCGCCCCTTTGCTGGCAACGAGATGTGCCAGAGGCTGTCGCTGGTTATGCCCGGTGGGGAGAATACGGACCTCATACCCGTTCAGCCTGAGCTGTTCGCGGGCTCCCTGTTCCAGCACCGTGCAGCGGCGGCTTGTCATGATGCTGCTCCCCTGTGTTGAGGAGGATATTCCGGATTCCCCGTTCCGGCTGCTTATTTGCACCCTCCGTTAATGGAAGTCTTTGGGGTGGAGTTGTTGTGTTCAACGTTGACAATCCCTGGTACGACAACGTGGGTTTTGACTTTGTTCCCTTCTGCCACGTCCCGACCTGCCCATTCACTCTCCATTCCTGGAGAAACGTCCCGCATATGTTTCACCGATGATTGTTATGATATTCCTCGTATTGCACCGTGGAGAGCGATCCCCTTCACACGTCCGCTTCCTTTCTTTGTTTAACGCCGGTCTTTAATGTCTGGCTGACAGAGCCCGGGCTCTTATGCATGATACCTTTTCCCGGACTCCTGTCGGCAGGTGCCCTGTCGTATAGCTGCCGTGAATATGATAAGACTTTTTTTTTTAAAGATCGGCGTCTACTGATGTATACCAAAAGGAGCGTAGTACTGTGCAGCGGTAACCTGCCCGCAATACCCGGTACTAAGCCCGGACATCAGATCGCATGCTTTGTTCTGCCCGACCCACAGCATCCCCCTCATCATGGCGACAACGATTCTCCCGGTCACTAAGAACCAGACCATGAGCCGTGCACGCTCTTTTGTGTACCCGGTCCTTTGAATCTAAATATACGGCAGGGCTCGTTTGGAGTTCCGACAAATGTATGCAGATTATATCGGATGATCCAGCAGTTTCCTTTCATACTCCAGGACAAACTGCGCAAAGCTATCCGGATCGAAGAATCGTTTGCATGGAAGAGGGATGTTCTCCGGAGGATCCGAGCGGAACATCAGGATCCGGTGCCCCAAGCGTGGCTCGTACGAGTACCGCACCTCCAGCAGGTGCTCGTGCCCGTGCAGCCCCGGATGCCGCGAGGGGTTGTAGGCAATTGCAACTGCCCAGCGTGTCACTTCCATTTCGAGATAGACCGTCCCTGTCAGGAGGCGTTTGCTCTTACGAATCATCACCTCATTCTCGAACTTCACCGCAGCTTGGCGGGTTGCCGGCTCTGGGCAGATTCCGTGGAATTTTGGCATGAGCGCTCTCCTTTACCTTTTTTTAAAGTCAGGTCTCTTCCGTTCCAAAATGCGAGTCCCGGGGATTTGTTATGGTATCCCCTCCCCCCTCATGATCTGCCGGGCAAGTATGGCGATGGCACACTGTAGGGGCAGGTCTCCCACCGCAGGAATATTCTCATCCCCATCCGGCCTCATCCACAACATGGAGCGCTGCCGCTGCCCGTGCCACCGTTCCCGGTTCCCGCGCCCGGGTTCTCAGGTATTGCATGAACCGTTCCCGCTCTTCCGGACTGGCGTTTTCGACATAACCTGCCAGCACTGCGGCTTTCCAGATATCATCTCCCGTTACTCCGAACCGGGACAACCGCACCAGCGCATCCCGTTGGGATGCAGGCGAAAGGCCGGTCTCCCTCTCCAGTGCGGCACGTGTTGCCCGGATTACCGTTGAACCAATCAGTTCCCCGAGTTTCGCATGCTTCCCGGCATCCAAAAGGTGAAGGAGAGATCCAGGATTTGCAACAACTGCGATCATATCAGTCCCGGACCCGGTGGCGATACCTGTCGAGTAAATGCTCCGGGCCATCACTTGCTGGAGCGCCACTGCCTTTGCTTCGGTTGCAGTCATCACCGCCCGGGTCATGGCATACTCAGGAAGATCGGCATTGATAAGGAGGATCGTATTGATCGTGCCACCAACCGGTTCAAAGGAGTCCCCGTTCTCATAATACGAGGCCGGGTCCCCGGCCCTCCCGCTATTCTTGTCAATACCTGCTGTCACGATCGCACAGACCGTGAGATCCCGGAACGACTATGAGATTATTACCGCATTCTTCATCTCGGCCCGGGTGATGAGGCCGCTTGTTGCATATGGGTCAAGCGACAGGGACTCCGCTACACCTTCGAGTATATCTTCACGTTTCCTCCGGAGTGATAGGCTTCGCAGGTTTCAAGCGGGATCTAGTGGTTGAAAATCGCTTTCAGGTCCTCACGATATCCTCCGTTCAGCCACGATGTGGAAAGCACGTTCCGTGGCCCGGGGAACCGGACGATGAGTGAGGTTTCCTGATGCTCGTTCTGTTCGTTTCCCGGTGTTTTCATATGACTTCACTCCCTGCTCCCCATGACGATACCCACCATGTCTGCCAATTCCCGTGCGAATCGGGGACACAGCACTACTCATATCTTCTTTCATCTATTGGTTCCCCCGGAAATCTGCCGCAGCCGCAACGAAGCGCCGGCAGAATATATCGCTGAAATACGCATGGGTATGTGTTCAGAGAGCATTCTTTTTCGCGAGCCCGTCTTTCCCGTCCTGTATCCCTTTGCCCCGTGCGAGCCGGATTGCAAATCGTGCATCGACATCGCACGCTATCCGGGAGTAATGGAACTCGTGTCCCCGGATGGATGCAGTATCCGCCCAGAGTCCATGCTTACTCGTATAACTCCCTTTCACATAGCCCAGTGCCTGGATCGTTTTCGTCATTTCCACGCGGGCAGGAAGTACGCTGGCCATCTGGTACTCACGATCGATCGCAACCGATCCGCACAGGTACATGAGCCCGCCACACTCGCCGTATACCGGCATGCCCTGTTCAGCCATATCATGAATGGAATGCCGGCACCGGGACTCTTCGAGTTTCCGGGCATGCAGTTCCGGGATCCCCCGCCAATGTAGAGAGCATCTACCTCAGGCAGCGTATCCTGCATCGGTGAGAGAAAAATGATCTCTGCCCCGGCCCGGACGAGACGGTCGAGATTGTCCTGGTAATAAAAGCAGAACACGTCATCACGAGCGACACCGATGACCGCTCATTTGTTAACCACTGGCGTTTTTGCAGCCGGAGGGACTGCCAGCAACGGAGCACCCCGTGCCACACCCTGGATCGTATTGATGTCACACGATTCCCGGACAATGCGACCATACATCCTCATCCTGTCGGATTCATGCGCCATAACAAGGCCAAGGTGACGGCTCTCCACTTCTGATCCCCGCTGGTGAGGTATCCATCAGAGTGCGGGTACAAATTCCTCTGTTGCAATCATCTCACGATGCTTTCCCGATCCAAGCCGGTTGAAGATGATACCGGCCCTGATGCGGGGATCGAAGTTCTGGAAACCCCGCACCACCGCATGGACACTCCGGGATGCCGCGTACGCGTCAACGACAAGAATGACCGGGGCCCGTAGGATTCGCGCCACGTGGGCAGTACTGGCGATGTCCGTGCCCTCAATTCCGTCGAAAAGCCCCATTGCCCCCTCGATGATCGCGATATCCGCGTCACCGGATGCAGAGGCAAACGTCCGCAGGACGCCGGCCTCTCCCATCATGAAAGGGTCGAGGGTGCGGGAGATCCTGCCGCAGATGGCAGAATGATGGGACGGATCAATGAAGTCCGGCCCGGTCTTGAACGGCTGGACCCGGAGCCCGCGCTCGTTTAGTGCCTCCATCAGGCCGCTGGCGATGGTGGTCTTACCGCAGCCGCTGTGCGTTCCCGCGATAATGATACGTGGGATAGTTACCTGCATACTAGCCCCCCGGGCCCGGATATGCTTCTTGTGCCGGCCCGTTCTCCCCGCATTCTGGTTCCCGCTGGTGAGAGGAGACAGATTTCATCCTGCCTGCATCCTTGTCCTGAGTCCATCAATCCTTCCTTCCTCCTCGCTGGAGCATGATCAGGGAGATGAGCAGGACCGCACTTACCGCACAGAACCCCGACGATTTGACCGGGGTGGTTGGTGTGGCGCCCGAAGTTGTGGTGGCTTGCGTGAAACACTCCGGATGAATGAGCCGGCCGACCTGCTCTGTAGCGTCAACGATTCGTGGGCTGGGCCGGCTGATGATGTCGGCATTAACGGCATAGACATGGTGGTTTTTTACCGCGGAGAGGGATGCGTACTGCGGGGTGGTCATGAACACCTCAAGGATTACATCTTTTTCCAATGCATCCATCCCGCCACCGCCATTTACGATGATGATGTCAGGATTTTTCATCAGGAACTCTTCAAGCGACACGGTGCTCCATCCGCTCCGGTCAGCAAAGACATTCTCGCCTCCGGCGTGAATAATCACGTCGTTCTGGAGTGTGTCATTGCCGCTCACATAGAGGGGCTTGTGCCAGACAATATGGGCAATTGTCGGGCGGTGAACTATGGTGGACGGGCACGGGAGAACTGCGGTGATGCGGTCCGAGAGGTTTGTTGCCAATACCTCTGCCCGGCTTTCAGTACCTGTTAATGTTCCGACCATGCGGATGTCCCGGTTCATGTGGTCGATATTCCGGGGCGCAACGACAACCACGGGCAGGCCAATCTCCCGGAGCCGGGTCACCGTCTCTTTGGGTGTGAGATCCGATGCAATGACCAGATCCGACCGGACTGCGGCAACCTTCTCGATGCTTACGGATGAGTACCCCCCAATCCGGGTCTTGTTCTTTACCTCAGGTGGATAGTCGCAGACATCCGTTACGCCAACCACCCGGTCAAGCAGGCCAATGGCGGCAAGGATCTCGGTATTGGACGGGGACAGCGAGACGATTCGCGACGGTGTCGCATTGAAGGTGATGGTCATACCGGCATCGTCAGTGATGGTAATCGCAGATACCGGCATTGCGACAATGATCAGCGCTATCGCCGTGACCAGCAGGACGATGCCACGCTCTTTTTTGGTCCCGGGGCCGGGTTTCATTTACATCTCTCCGTTCATGAGGGATAAAAGATAGCTGATGCTCTGGTCGGCTGCGGTAAGTTCCCGCGTCTCTACAACAAGGGTTGCCTGCGGAGGGAGTCGTTGTAGTGTGTCGGAAAAGTCGATCGCCCCGGTACCGCACGCAAGATGGTCGTCGATTGTCCCGCCATTATCGTGGAGATGGACGTGACTGAACCCTCCTGTTGCAAGAAACTCCTCAAGGTCCCCATTGAGACAGGCATGACCGAAGTCGAGTGTGCAGCCAAGACCGCGTGCGGCAAGTTCGGGAAGGAATGTGGGGGTCCGGAAATGGCAGCACTCCCATGAGCCCATATTCTCTATGCATACCCGGACCCCGTGCTCATCCTGGATCCGGGCAAGTTCATCGAGCGAGCGGATCAGGGATGCATAGGAGCGATCCCTCACCTGCTCGTACGGCGAAAAGCCCGGGGGGACCACGATGTGTTCTGCGCCAATACTGGCCTAGACGGCACGTCGCCAAGCACCGAGATCGATGCGCTGCGTATGCGTTCGCTGACTGCTGCGATATTGACCTCGCTGCATGGCGCGTGGACGGAATAGGTAAGCGGGTAATTGCTGCACGGGGAAGAGTCAACGAGGAGGTCATGAAGACCGTCCGAGAGGATCTCCACGTGCGATGTCCGGGAAGCAAGGGTCTCAAGGGCTGTATCGAGCGGATGGTCGATGCAGCAGAATGTCGAGATGAATAATGGTCTTGTGTTCATGGGTCACATCTTACAATGTTGGGGTTCAGGGGATATCGGGTTTAAGGAGTCCGAGAATCCCCTCATAACCGGGGGTACACCGGGCACCGGCTTCACACATGTCGTTAAGTGCTACGGTCGCGGCACCCTGAACGAAATCATAGGACGAAAAATCCCAACCTTCCGGCAGGTGGATGATGATCCGTGCCGGATCCGTTTCGCGGAGTGCCAGCAGTACGGGCAGGTTACCGGATTCGACTGGGTGAATGGAGAGGATAATGCGATCTGCATGGGAGAGCATCGCCCTGAGTTTTTCGAGAGCATCAACCGGGATATGGGAGAATGGCAGGACCGGAATGCAGGGGATGTCGAGTGCCTGCGCAGTGATGTAATCGGTATCTGTGGTGGCAAGGATGCCGGCCGAGAGAGATAAACCCTTGCCGGCAAGGAAGTGCAGGAGAGCAGCCCCGCTCCCGCCACCGGAGATCACCAGAACGTTCAGGGGTTTGAGAGATGATCCGTTCCCGTTTGTAGTTTTTATTGGCATCAGGAAGGTCCGGCCGGTGGCCGGGTGGCAGGAGGTGACCACATCAGCACCATAGACCAGCCGGATTTTTTCTGGCGTCAGCACCTGTGCGGGCGTGCCATCGGTGACTATCTGTCCATGTTGGATCATGATGAGCCGGTCGCAGTAGAGTGCGGCCATGTTGAGATCGTGGAACACACCGATGATGGTAGAGCCCGACCCGGCCAGGCTGCGCATGAGCGAGAGGATGTCGGACTGGTGGGATAGGTCGAGGTGTGAGGTTGGTTCATCCAGCAGGAGCACGTTGGTATCCTGCGCAAGGGCGCGGGCGATAAGTACCCGCTGCCATTCCCCGCCGCTCAGGGTCTGGATTGATCGGTCGGCGAGGTGCGCAACGCCGGTCTCTGCAACGGCATGGTGGCACCGGGCATAATCATCCGGTGCGAGAGCGGCAAACCGGCTGGTCCGGGTGTACCGGGCCATCAGGACGACCTGCATCACCGAGAAGGAGAACGGGCGCCCCTCATCCTGCGGGACAAAACCGAGCGCCATGCCCAGTTCTGCCGGGGTGAAGTCAGCAACGGATTTTCCCTCCAGTTCAAGGATCCCGCTTGCCGGTATCACGCGGCTGAACGCTTTAAGAAGCGTTGTCTTGCCTGAGCCGTTCGGCCCGATGATGCCAGTGAATGTTCCCGGTGTAAAGGAGCAGCTGACCGATTTTACAATTTCCTGGGTGCCATATCCCGCGCGAAGGTTCTCGGCCCTGATGCTATGATCGGCAGTCATGTGACCGTCCCCCTCTTGTGGATCAGCCAGATGAAGAACGGTGCACCGATGAATGCCGTGATGATCCCGACCGGCAGATCGGAAAAGAACGTGCGGGCGAGGGTGTCCGAGATGACGAGAAGAATCCCACCGGCAAGGATGCAGGCAGGGATGACCACGCGGTTGTCCGGGCCAAGGAGCATCCGGACGATGTGCGGGGTGACGAGGCCAATAAACCCGATACACCCGGCGATAGAGACCGCGCCGGCAACGAGTATGGTGCTGCCACCGAGCACTATCCATCGGGCCCGGGTCGCATCGATGCCGAGATGAGCGGCGGTTTCTTCGCCGAGCGAGAGAGCATTCAAATCCCTGCCCATGAAGAAGAGGAGCAGGCCGGCCGGGACGAGGATGCAGGCCATGAGGATCGCATCGGATGGCGACGCGTTCCAGAACCCTCCCATGAGCCAGAAGATGATCTGGTGGACGTTCTGGCCGGCAATCGCGATCAGGAACGAGACGATGGCCGAGAAGAAAAATGAGACGGCAATGCCGGTCAGTAGCAGGGTCTCAACGGAGATTACGCCCCGTCGGCCGGCAATCGACCAGACAACCAGGATTGCTGCAACAGCGCCAACCCATGCGAAGATGGGGACGAAGAAACCGCCAAGGAAGACGATGGCAAGGGAAGCTCCCAGCGCCCCACCGGATGAGGTGCCGAGGATATAGGGATCGGCCATCGGGTTCCGGAAGAGGGCCTGCATCGCAGCACCGGCAACCGCGAGGCTGGCCCCCACGAAAAATGCAGCGAGGACCCGGGGGAGCCGGATGCCGCCGACGATGTCGGCAGCACCGGGGCCGGCAGAGGGGATACCAAAGCCGGCCGGGCCGGTGAACGTGCAGAGTGCGATCGTCAGGACTGCGGCGACGGTCAGGTAGATGATGAGGGGAATGGTTCTTGTCAAAGCGGTTAATCACTCCATGGAGTTTTTGGGGATATGGTCGCGGTCCGCAGGCTGGGGTCTCGTATCGTCAGTGTATGGGATGGCCGGCAGTGGGACCGGCAAACGGCTTATCCATTGTCGGTCCTTTCAGGGCCATTACGGGTCGTATGAGAACAGCCGGAAATTGTTATTAAAAAACTGTTACGCTGCTCTTCCCACGACGGTTCGTTCTTGCGTGAGGGCAAAGCGAATGAAAGCATCGCCATCCTTGAGGGCTTTGGAGGTGAGCAACCGCTCGGAACCCTCGTCAGAGCGGAACATCCGCACGCTGCTGCTATCCTGCGCTTGGCAGGAATACCGGACTTCGAGCGGATTCTTGTGCCCGTGAATACCTGGCTTGCGGGTGTAGTTATAGGCGAACGCAACGGCCCACTGGTCGTTTTGCATGTCTACGTAAACGTTTCCCACGAGTTGCTGGTTGTTGTGCCGGATCATCACTTCGTCTTCGAACTTGTCGATGAGTTGCCGGGTTGCTGCCTGCGGTTTAATTCCAAAATTTTTTGCCATGATATTCCTCATTTCTCCAAATCTTGTGGTAAGTCTCTCTCATTTTGAATTTTTTTAAACGATTTTCCCCTGGTAAGCCGGTTCATTCACGACACATCCCCGGCAAACGCCGAAATGACGGTTGCGATAATGCCTATCACCACAAGCATCCGCATTACACCAGGGACCCGTGACACGGCATCCCTCGCTTACCCGTCACAGGGTCCTTGATTATTCCGCAGTTTTCCTGCGTGCCTGGCCGGCCCAGAAACCAAATACACCCCCGACAAGAATCCCGCCCACTGCTGCCTGCAAAGCAAACAGGCATGCCTCAATCTCCCCGCTGGGGGTTACCCACTGGGGGATCAGGGGCTGGAAATTTTCCACAGGAGTACCGGAAAGTTTTGCAATAAGCCCGGAACCCACATTATCAGAACCCGCAAATTTCGCCCCACTCATGGTCGCGCTCGTGTACAGGAACAATCCACAAAATGCCATAATGGCAATCCCGGCCAGGATTTCGAGCGTATACTTGTATGCCATCAGGACTCACTCCGGGCCGCATTGATCTTTTCTTCGGAGAATCCTTTCAGCCGGATCAGGATATCGGGTTTGAGCGTCACGATATACTTGAACACCAGTGCAAGGACAACGCCTTCGACAATTGCAAGGGGAATCTGTGTAACCGCGAATATGCCCATGAACATGATGAATGAACTCGCAATACCGCCGGTCCCGGCCGGGTATGCAAGTGCCAGTTCAAGCGAGGTTGTGACATACGTGAACATATCCGCAAGAGCGGTTACCAGGAATATCGTTATGTAGAGGTTTACGGAAGTGTCCCGGAGTAACCGGTATACACAATACCCTACCAACGGTCCGACGATTCCCATGGAGACGATGTTGGCTCCGAGTGTCGAGAGCCCGCCGTGGGCAAGAAACAGGCTCTGGAACAGGAGAACAATCGCACAGACTACTGCGGTGATCCATGGCCCGAACGAGATTGTTGAGAGGCCGGTACCGGTAGGATGGGAACAACTGCCCGTGACTGAGGGGAGTTTTAAGGAAGACAGGATGAAAATAAACCCGCCCGTTACCCCGAGCAGGGGAAGTGCTTCCCGATCAGCATTCAATACTTTTTTCAGCTGGTATATTCCGAGCATGAGGCAGGGCAGTGCGACGATCCACCAGATCAGGCACCATTGCCACGGTAAAAATCCTTCCATGATATGCATAATGATACAAAACAATTGTACTTGTTTTAACTTAATAAAAGTTGCTTAGTTGTTTTTTCGTATAGTATCGCTTTTCACCACCCTCGGCCGTAATCCCCGGCACAGGGCATGCAGACAAATTTCCCGTCACGACCCCGGGCCCGGTGCTCGGCAACCATCTCTCCACAACTGGCACACTGGACAGATGCGAAGATCTTTGCCCGCACGGGAATCTCCGGCTTGACTTCTTTTGTGATGAAAAGTTCATCGATTGGCATCTTAAGGATCTTCTCAATGACTCCTGCCTGGCGCTCGTGGAACTCTTTATCCTCAGCAGGTGTTGCTGTCCCGCCCATCACTTTTTCCCGGAGTGCTGAGGCAACCGGGTCGATGCGCTGAACAACCGGTTCCGGGCGCTGGACAATCCGGATAGCCTGGTTGTATTTCCGATCGATGAAGGTGTAAGCGTGCTTCCCGAAGTCCTGGAGGATCAGGTTGCCCTTCCCCACCGAGCAACCGGCAACCAGTTGGATCGCGTCAACCCCGCAGGCATCATTCTCCACAATACAGACAAGGTCTTCATCATCAGAGCGGCCGGCCCGGAGGGCGTCCATCGCGTAGGTTGCTGCCCGGTAGCCAAGCGCAAGTCCGGGGCATGCGTGCCCGTGGAATGCGACGGCTTCGTTATAGGATTTTATGGTTTGGTTCATAGGATCACGTGAGTCGTTATTCTTTTTTTGGAGTGATTTACTTTGTTTTTCTTTTGCCATTAAGGAAAAGACGTGCAAAAATATGAGATGGATAGTTGAGGCGATTTTTTTGTCGAAACATCGTGGGATAATTTCCCTGTATCACATACTCATCACCGTCCCGGGGGAATCCCCTGGTAATCGCAGGGAATTATCCGCATCAGCGTGCGGAACAACCACATTCCTCCCGCCCCAGCGCTGGATCGCAACCGGGACGCCATACACTTCTTCGATCAGTTCTGGTGTGATCACCTCTTCTCCTCCCGCTGCAAAGACCATACCCTCTTTGAGCCGGACAAAGCGGTCGGCATAATGAAGTACGAGATTGAGATCGTGCATGGTCATCAGGGCAGTAAGATGGTGAGTGTGAACCACGGAGCGGATGAACCGCATGATCTCGTGCTGGTTTTTCAGGTCAAGGCTGCTGGTCGGTTCATCGAGCAGCAGCACCCGTGGTTCCTGGACCAGCGCACGGGCGATGACGATCTTCTGGAGTTCCCCACCGCTCATCGCGTCTACATGCCGCAGGGCAAGACCGGACAGGTGGAGCTGTTCGATAATTGCCTGGACTTTTAAGATATCGTCCTGCTGAACGTTCATGCCAATCCACGGTCGCCGGCCGAGCAGGATCGCATCGAACGCGGTCACCCGTGGGGGTTCAGTATGCTGCGGGACATGGGCGACCGACCGGGCAATCTCCCGTCTGGATAAGGTAAGAATGTTGTTCACCGAGCATAACCGTACCGGTCTTTGGCCGGAGCATGGCATTCATACAGCGCAGCAGGGTGGTTTTACCGGCTCCGTTGGGACCGAGAATCGCGACGATCTCATCCGGCCGGGCTTCGCAGCGGACATCCTGGAGAACAGAATGGCTGTTGTATCGGAACGAGAGATTCTGAACGCTTAAAATCATGACCGGTTCCCCCGGATCAGCAGGTAGAGGAAGAGCGGGGCACCGAGAAATGCGGTGAGCACTCCTGCCGGGAGTACAGCCGGTGCAATGATGATGCGGGCTACGGTATCCGCTCCGAGAAGAATGATGCCCCCCACAATGCAGGAGCCGGGAAGAAGATACCGCTGGTCGTCGCCAATAATACGCCGTACCATGTGAGGACTGACCAGGCCGATGAATCCGATAATGCCGAGGAAGGAGACCACGACAGCCGCAATGAGTGATGAAAGGAACATCGCCACGGTGCGCACACGTTCCGCGTTGACGCCAAGACTCTTTGCCGTCTCATCGCCGCTGTCGAGTGCATTGTAGTCCCAGCGTTTGACCATGAAATACACGAGGCACGGTGTGA
The DNA here is from genome assembly GCA_041662685.1 of Methanoregula sp. Taxonomy (GTDB): domain Archaea; phylum Halobacteriota; class Methanomicrobia; order Methanomicrobiales; family Methanospirillaceae; genus Methanoregula. The sequence goes on along the minus strand of JBAZRZ010000006.1, from coordinate 24,524 downwards.
GAACCGCAACGATGATTGCCAGATCGCTCCACGTTGCCCGTCCCACATCCCAGAACGTCCAGAAGACAATCGCAGCTATCTGTTCGGCGCTGGAGAAGTACTGGAGGAATGTTGTCCCTGCGGTGAAGAGGGCGGCAAGCGCAACACCCACAAGGATCATCACCTCCGGTGACGTGCTCCGGTATTTTGCCACGAGAAGGATAACGGATGTTGCAACCAGCGATGACAGGAATGCACAGATGGTGACAAGGTACTGGTTGTTCACCACAATCGCGTCCGAGATAAGACGGCCGAGTGTACCTGCACCAAACATGATGATAGCAACTGCTGCATCGAAGGCCGCTGCCTGCGAGACACCCAGCGTGTACGGGGAACTCAGCGGGTTGCGCAAAACGGATTGCATGACAACACCGGCTGCTGCAAGCCCGATACCGCAGACTACCGCAGAAAGTACCCGGGGAAGCCGAATGTTCCAGATGATCATCTCGGCATTGCCTGACGAGTGATAGACCAGCGTCTGGACCACATCGGCAAAGGGAATCATGACACTTCCCACACCCACAGAGATGAATGCAAGAAGAACAAGGGCTCCCGTACAGGCACAGAGAAAGAGAATTTTTTTCCGGATGTAGCCGGTATAGGCCCCGGGTTCTTTGACTGCACTGATGTCAAGATGCATGGTTCATGTCCGCCCGTGAATCTGAAGGATCATGACGTTACCTTCTTGGCAATGGTCATGGCCGATTGTGCATCTATCTGCACAACTTCCCGCACAACAAAACCGTGTTCTGCCAGCAGCCGGTTGTATTCCGCAAACGGGACACTGGTGGCAAAGACATACCGGGCTACCTGTTTCTGTACTCCTTTGAAGGTCCAGAGATTCCATTCGAGGCTGAGCCACGGATCATACGGAGCATCGTCGATGGCCTGTTTGTTGATGAACAGACCGCCCGGATTGAGTGCATCGGCGATCTTCGGAATCAGTTCTGGGACTTTTCCCACGGGATTCGACGATGAGAAGACGATATCGTAACCGCTGCCTATGGGGTCTTTGAAGAAATCCCCGGGCAGGACACTCACTCGTTCTGCCCGGTACCTGCTGATGAAGTCCCGCGTGGCACCCGTTGCCGGAGGCAAATCGAAGACTACCGCATTCAGCCCGGGGTTTTTCTGGCAGAACGCAATCGAGTACAAGCCGTGTCCCCCGCCCAGATCAAGCAGCCGGCGAGCAGCAGAAAATTCCGAAATTTCAGCCACGCGTGCAGTCACCTGCTGGAGGAGCCCGCACCGGCAGTTTTCCGCCATTGACGGGATGATCACGTCCCGGAACATCTGCGCACGGTCACAGGTTACCGGACCCTCTTTCATGATTCGGGGAAGGTCTGCCCAGTATCCAGCCAGTCTTCGCTGGAATGCGATGGCATGCTGCTGCGGGAACGGGGCACCATCGACGAGACCGTTCAGAGTGATCTCACTGTCGCGGAATTGTTCCCCCGTCTTTTCCAGCAGGCCAAGCGTGACCAGCCCCTCGCACAGGAGGGTGACGATCTCCGGCCTGCATCCCAGTGCCAGGGCACATGCCGGCCCGGTCTTTGGCTCACGGAGATGCTCGAACAACCCGAGATCTAGGGCCGTCATCACCGCATGGTACTGCCGTACACCTGTAAGCGCATTGTCAAGAAAGGAGAGCGGGTTTGCCGGTGATATACCCGGCACTGCCGCAAGATCAGGAATCGGATCTGTATTGTCGCACATCACCGCATCCTCATTTCTCCAGTGTTGAGAATGGCACGAAGCCCCCGAAGAGCGTCTTCATATCGCTGTACACCGGTTTCCCGTCCAGCATCGTGTAGATCTCATCCGCTTTTCGGGCGGGGTCCACATCAGCACATTGTTCGGGATAGGGTGTCTTTCCGATATAGTGTGCATCAGCGAGCACGGTGTCGTAATTGTTGGCGTACCAGTTGTAGGGTATGACGGCATAAACCCGGCCGTTCTTTACTGCCGGAAGTGACTGATAGACTGGATCCTTAAGATCCTCTTTGACGAGTGCATAACTCGCTTCGTCCACAAAGATGACATCGGGTTTCCAGTCCAGCAGTTTTTCCTTGTCGATCATCATCTGGCCCCCGACACTTGCGGAGGCTGCAACATTGTTGCCGTTCACCATCAGCAGCGGTGAATACGCGGGATCCGTGGAGAGGAAGCCATGTGCCCCGTTGTAGGCGATACCCCCAATATATACTCGCGGGCGTTTATCGGCCGGGATGTCTTTTGTCCGGTCATTAAGATCCTTGATTGTCCTGTCAATGTATGACGTGATAGTCTCTGCCCGTTCCTCTTTACCAAGGATCTTTGCCATCAGCCGCAACGACTGGTAGAAGACATCTTTGTTCTTCCAGAGATCACCCGTTGTCAGGGCTACTACAGGACGCCCGCTTTTTTCCTGCAACGTCTGGGCATCCTTACCGGTGGTGAACGTATAGAAGACCATGTCCGGGTTCTGTGCAGCGATCAATTCCGGGTCCCCAGTCTTTCCGCCAATGAAGGGCAGTGCTGACAGGGCAGGATTTGCCAGGTTGTAGGGCTTGTCGATACCGGGCGGCATGCCGAACCCGGAGGTATTGTACTTTTTCTGTTCGCGGTCATCGACATCGACCACCCGGTCGGCTGCCTGGAGATACGCAATCATCCGCAGGGACCCGGCACCGACACCGATAATCCGCTGGGGTGCTTTTTTCACGTCCACGGTCCGGTTGGCCATATCGATGATGGTAATTGTTCCGGAGTTCGCCTGAAATATAATTTGAGGTGTGGTCAGTGCAGTGCTTTGAGGGGTGCTCTGCGCTGTGCATCCCGCAGACCCGAGGAGGGCAACAAGAATCGCTGCGATTATCAGGGTGCTTACAATAATTTTTTTCATACGAATCTTAATCTAGGTAGCACCAAATCTTATAAAAGAATTATAATTTAATATTAAGCGTTACGAAAGTGTAAAATTTGGATAAAGAAATGGATGCTAAATCCACTTTCGATTCCCCGGAAAAAAGATCCTCATATTCGCATTCCGGCTGGGTTTAGTTGGTCCGGATGGGCTAAAATAAGTGGCAGAAAAACGCCTCAGTTTATGGGTCTTTAGTGGCAATTCGGAGAGGAGCTTTCCTGCCGTATTTTTGCAATCAAAGCCTATATTTGGCCTGTTTTCTACGGGGATAGAAACCGGCGGTTTTGCGGGCTTTTTAGGTATGGTCCAGGACATCTTGTGGTGAAACGAAGCCCGATTTGGGCGTATTTTCGAGGAACACTATGAGCTCATTATACAGGGGAATTCCGACTCCTGGAAAAAAGAAATTTTTTTGGGGATTCGTGTTTACCTTGCTGGTATGATCAGTGAGCGCTCGCCCGCGGGCATAAACTCGCGGATTGCACCCTTTGCGAACTCGCGGCGTGGTTCGGAGAAATCGAACTTGAGCGACGGGTCTGCGAAACAAATCTTGATCAACGGGGACAGGGTCCAGGCATCCTGGCGTCCATAGTGGGCGGATGCGGCAATGGCTGCATATTCTCCCTGGTGTCCGACGTTCATTGCGTAGTTGGGGTAGTTTGGTCCAGAGCTTACTGTTCCAGCTTTCACCGGGCCGGATGGACCGGGAGTCAGCGGAGCAGCGAAAATGAAGACGAAAGTCAATATCGATAATCCTGGCTGAAATACTGTACCCGCATATCAGGGGAAAAGAGATTTTTCTTGCTATTTATTGTGCCCCTTAACCGATTTTTTGTGAGAGTCCGGTCTCTTTTTCACGAGGTATCGTTTGATAATCTTGCGCTGCGGCATTTTTACGATACTTTTTTCCATCCGTTCCACCCGGTAATGGCAGGAGAAGAACGGACCATGATAGATCCTGAGCAGGAATCCGGAAATTGCCGGTGCATACATTTCATCCAGCTGAAAATAGGTGCGGAACTCCTGCACGGTGATCCAGTGTTCCGTTTCACCGAACTGGGCCATGTACTGTTCAAGAAGTTCAGGAATTTCCTTGTTGCGTGCCATGATTATTCTCCTGATGACGTGGGGGGCACGTGCTGTGGTGGATTGGAGACAGATTTTCTGCGTTCGAAGACGGATATTTGTTCATCTCCGCTTCACCAGGTACCGTTTGGGGGTGATCTGGTAGCGGTTTTGAGCCTTGATCCGTTCGACACGGTGAACAATGAAGGGAAATCCAGAAATCGTTTTATGCGTCAGCCCGCGTAAAAACGCAGCAATGATGTGACCGTTCTCACCGGTCAGGTTAAAATAATCCCGGAATTCCTGCACGGGACCCACCGGTCATCGCCCCCCTTCTCCTCCATATACTGCTCCAGTAACTTGGGAAGTTCATCAAAACGATCTATTGGCATTTCATAATCTCCCTTTTTGGTTCCCTCAAATGGTTTTATTCGATCTGCAAGTCCGGAACTCGTTGTTCTGGCCAGACCAAAATAAACACCGGCTACAATGACGAAAAGATCTCATGCGGGACCATGCTGTTTTTTTTTTTTTTGGTATGATCGTTATACGCTCACTCTCGTTTTTTCCGGAAGCACAGTGCGTCTTTGTCGGTCTGGGGGACGTTTTCGCAGTTTCAGAAGATACCGGCATTTTTTGGGATCGGATGGGTTTTCACCCTCTTCCTGCGCAATCTTTGCGACAATAAAGGGAAACTGGCTAAATGGTCCAATCTTCAGCCGGCGCAGGAACGCAGATACCGTGTTGCTCTGGTAGCGTGTGAGGCCGAAATGGTCACGGCGTTTATGTGCCGTGATCCACCGCTCATCGGCCGCGTTCTCCTCCATGTACGCTTCGAGCAGTTCAGGGATACCGTGATATCTTCTCATAGTGGCACTTCATGCGATTTTTTTTAAGATAACCCGATAAAAAATGGATTGCCTTTTTAGGATTCAACCCGTTTTACCAGGTCTTTCATGACGGCATCCACGGCCTTCCATGTGGGGGTATCCGCATGGCGGAGGACATAGGGGCGCCCCTCGTCACCGGCTTTCACCATCGCCGGATCGAGCGGGATGGAACCAAGGTACGGCACGCCCAGTTCCTGTGCAGCCTTCTCCCCGCCACCCCTCCCGAACAGGTCACTGGTATCGCCGCAGTGAGGGCAGATCATCCCGCTCATGTTCTCGATAATTCCTATGACGGGCAAATCCAGTTTCTCGATAAACTTGATTGCCTTGATTGCATCAAGCACAGCCACATCCTGCGGGGTGGTCACGATGACAGCTCCCTGCACATTCGGTGAGAGCTGGATAATGGAGAGTGCCTCATCCCCGGTACCGGGTGGAAGATCCACAACAAGGTAATCCAGCGCGCCCCAGTTCACTTCAGAGAGGAACTGCTGGATTACTGCCATCTTCATCGGCCCGCGCCAGACGGCCGGCGTACTCGTATCCGGCAGCAGGAACGCCATCGACATGACCGAGAGGTTTCCCGTGACATGGACCGGTTCCATGATGTTTTTGAGAACGACCGGACGCTGGTCTTCGATGCCCAGCATCTTCGGGATGTTGGGGCCATGGATATCGAGGTCGAGCAGCCCGACCTGCCTGCCGTGAGCCGCGAGAGCAGAAGCGAGGTTGGTGGAAACAGTTGATTTCCCTACGCCCCCCTTGCCGCTCAATACAAGGATCACGTGTTTGACATCGATCTTAGCCTTCGGTGGCAACCCTTTGGGGGCATGAGATGCACTCTTCGGGTCAGTGTGTTCATGAGTTTTTGTTGTCATAATAGTCAGTATGAAAAGTAATTACCCGTTGAGAGGCAGTCTTTTGAATATTGCTGGAATGTCCGGCCTCGCATCTATAGTAAGCGGGCAGTGATCATCATCTCTTAAGGTGTGTGCACGTGATATTGGGGGGTTAATGCCCGCTGCACTCGTGCCCTTCTTCGCCGTGGGTGCAGCTGCTCTCACCCTGTGCAATCTTTCCTGCCATGAAATCCTTGATTACGGTCTCGATCTTGCCCCGTACTCCAAGGAAAACCCGGATATTATTTTCGCAGAACAGGTCCACTGCCCGTGGGCCCATGCCGCCTGCGAGGACGTGCGTAACCTTATGCCCGGCAAGGAATCCCGGCAACTTTCCCGGCTCGTGCCCGGGGCTTACAAGATTCTCCCGTGAGGTAATCTTTGAATTCTCGACAACGAACAGTGCATATTCAGTACAGTGCCCGAAATGCTCGGATACCATGTCTCCTTCTTTTGCGATTGCAACTTTCATGATAATAACCTCGAAAAATATTGAATTTTTATTCCCGGAGGCGCCTGCCGCCACCGAATCCAAAGCTTCGTCCGCACCCGCAGCGAACTCCCCCGCGCCCACGGCCGCAGACCGGAATATTCTGTACAGGCACCTGTGTCGTCGCAGGCTCGCTATCTCCATTTGTTTGCTTTACTGGGGCAGCATATTCCTGTGCAGGTGCAACAATCGTCCGGCACCTGCCAATGCCCCTGCCGCTCATTGGACCGGTTCGTTGAGGTCCTGTTCCGTTTAATCCAGGCATTGATACTCTCCCGGCACCTGTATAGGTACCATAATTACTCATATGCGCGTAAATGCTTAAAAAGGTTGGTTTAGGCAATCACCTTAAAAGGGGGATTACTCCGGTACCAACTACCCAATCTTACAAAAATCCATATCGTGCATATTCTCCATCCCGACTTATTGTTAGTGCGGGATCCTCCACAATCACCAAAAAAATAAAAGCAGTTACTTATTTCATGACCGTCTCATTACTAGTTAGGTGATTCATTTTGTCAAAACGGGCAGTTGACATGACATTCCAGGCACTCTATACCCTTACCGATCTCCGGATAATCCTCCGCGAGACCGCACCGCAGCACGAACTGGATGACAAACAGCGGGAGCAGGCCCTGCGGCTTTTAGACAATCTTGAACGACAGGTATCGTCATTGAAACAGGAGATGCTGAAATGAGATGTGCAAGTGGTATCGAGACCCGGCAGGTGGATGAACTTGCCATCAATATCGATCCGATCCAAGTTGGGGGACGGCTCACGGGTGATGCCATGAAAGCCGTGATAGCATACGGAGACGGGTACTCGGTCTGCGACAACTGCCGCAAGCCCAACCGGCTTGACTATATCAGCAAGCCCCCTATTGCAGAGTTCCACAGAGATGTTGCCGCCTGGCTGAACATGGATGCCGTCCGCACGGTACCCGGCGCACGGAGGGGATTCCAGGCAGTCGCCCATACCTACATCAATAAAGGAGACCCGGTCCTGCTCACTTCACTTTCTCACTACACTGAATTCCTTGCGGTGGAAGGGGCTGGAGGTATTGCCTGCGAGATTCCGGCAAATGACCCGCATATTGTCACGCCCGATGCAGCTGCTTCAAAGATTGAAGAAGTGAAAAAACAGTTCGGCAGGGCACCCGTCCTTGCCTTCATCGACCATGTGGATTACCAGTATGGCAATATGCATGACGTGAAATCGATTGCCAAGGTCTGCCACCAGTACGATATCCCCGTGCTCTACAATGGTGCCTACACGGTTGGTATCCTGCCTGTGAACGGCAAGGATCTTGGCGTGGATTTTGTTGTCGGTTCCGGGCACAAGAGCATGGCAGCCCCTGCACCGTCTGGAATCCTTGCGACAACTACTGAACGGGCCGCAGAAATTTTCCGCACAACAGCCATTGTCGGGGATGTTACCCAGCGGAAGTTTGGGATCAAGGAGCCCGAGATGCTGGGCTGTACCCTTATGGGTGTCACCCTTATCGGTATGATGGCATCCTTCCCGCAGGTTAAGGAACGGGTAAAACATTTTGAGAGAGAACTGGAGAACAACCGGATTGTTGTTGAGGGTCTTCTTGCGGTTGAGGGAACGAAGATTCAATCAGAAATGCCACGAAAACACACGCTGACCCGGGCAGATACGATCGGCTCATTTGACAAAGTAGCAGAATCACACAAGAAACGAGGTTACTACTTCTCGGAGGCACTGGAGGAAAAAGGCGTGACAGGTGTAGTCCCCGGAGCCACCAAAGTCTGGAAGTTCAACACCTACGGCATGACAAAGAAGCAGGCTGTGTATCTCGCAGCGACATTTACCGAAATCGCACGAGAGAACGGGCTTGTGGTGAAGGAATAATCTGGCCTGAAAAGTTGTTTTTCTTCAGAACTCCTGATTGCTGGTGTGCCTGAGCGGATTCAGGTTATCGAGTCCTGCCTTTTTATCCCAACTGGCTTTTTGTTTCCCCCTTGGGGGGGATACCCATGAAGCGGGGGTGGATGCGTAAAACGCCGGAACCCCTTTGAAAAGTATCAAAGATTTTTGTGTATCTCTCCAGAGCCTTGATTTCCCAATTTATCGGTAAATGACCAAAACTAAAAAAGGAAACAGAAGGAATAAAAAAAAAATATGTTTGTTCCGACCGGGATATTTTTCACGAAAGGTGTAGGTGTCCATAAAGCCCATCTTGCTTCATACGAGCTGGCATTGCGAAGGGCCGGGATAGAAAAATGCAATTTAGTGTATGTTTCAAGTATCTTTCCCCCCAACTGCAAACAGATCTGCAAATCTGACGGATTGGCACAACTCCTTCCGGGAGGAATTACGTTCTGCGTTATGGCAAGGAATGACACAAACGAACCCAATCGTCTGGTATCAGCAGCCATTGGTCTTTCCCTGCCTAAAGATACCGACGAGTATGGATATCTCTCGGAACATCACGGGTATGGAGAAAATCAGGAAATGGCCGGGGAATAATATGGACATGGCAATGCATCACTTTCTGGTCTGCCGCTTCCCCAATATTGATGACAATATTGTATCCCGCGGGTGAGAATTTTGTATTCAGGATTTTTTTGCATTCGATACGCATCTCCGGTAAGGTGGCTTGTTCTTCCGCAGTGGCGTCAAAATACCCGGTAAGGTGACGATAGGGAATCCCCAGCAGGTGCCCCCGGGTAGCCGGGAATGCGTCCCCCCGTGCATACCACAACGCATTTTCAAAAACAATGTCGTTCTTAGCCGGAGAACAGAAGGGACAGGGAAGAGAATTCACACGTATCACCCAATAAAAAGTTCGTGACGGATTTTTGCTCCGGATTTCCATACGATCACGTTACCGGGGGAGCACCTTTCTGCCGGTCCTTCTCCCTATACCCCTCGAGCAGCACCGTGGTAATGTTCTTGACCGGTTTATTGGTATGTTCGGTGATGTGGAATTCACAGAACGGGCAGGAACTGATGACAATCTCTGCCCAGGTCTTTTTGATCTCCTCGCCCCTTCGGCTGCCGAGTGCTGCTGCCTCCTCTGGATTCCCGGAGCGGACACCGCCACCTGAACCACAGCAGATCGAGGGCATCTCCACAAGGTCCACGACCTGCCGGATCAGTTCGCGGGGCTGGTCGTAGATACCCTGTCCCCGCAACAGGTGGCAGGGATCATGGTAGGTGGCTTTGATGGGGAGATGTGCAGGAGGTTCAAGACCATACTGCGTAAGCAGCTCACTGATATCGATGACCCTGAAGGGAGTCTGGTAATCGTTCTTTAACGTGGTCCCGCAGCCGGCGCACATGATCAGGACCGTATCGATGCCCCGCGACTGGAATGTCTCAATATTCCGCTTCTTGAGCGTTTCGATAAAACCGAGTTGTCCGGTCCGGATGAGGGGAGAGCCGCAGCAGACCTGGTCCTTTGGGATGATCACGCGGATCCCATTGCGCTGGAGCACTTCCATGGCATCGAGCGCCGATTGCACCTGCCGGAGGTTGTACATACAACCGACAAAGAATCCGACGGTTGCTTTTACCGGGCCGTACGGTTCGATAACCTCCCCGACCTTTTCAAGGAATGTTTCTTGGGTCCGGGGAACGCTCCTGCCGGTCGCTTTGACGAGTGCCGCAACCTCCAGGTGCCGGGGCAGCGTGAAGCCCCGCTTGTTGGCCTGCGCCCGGAGTTTCTCGATTGCCTTACCCGGTATTTCGATCTTTTTCGGGCAGACCTTCCAGCAGGCCTGGCAGGAGGTGCAGGTGAACAGCCCGTCCCTGACTGCGTCTGCGATCCGGTCCCCGCTGTCACGTGGATCGAGAGCAAGGCGCATCTGCTGCCGCATTGCCGTGGGACCGAGAAACTTCGTCACGTCCACGGCAGGACAGATTGAGACGCAGGCGAGGCACTCGATGCAGTCCTTTAACGGTTTGATTGCATCGATCTCGGATTTCTTCGGAAGCCCCGAATGCTCTACCGGTTGAAGGAATGCGATCGCTTCCAACGTGGGGAGGAGATCGACTACGAGATCCTTTTTCACCGGAAGGTGAATGGGTTCGATAGTCATGCTATCCTTCGCCTCTTCCAAGCAGGCAAGCACTGGTTCCCCATTGACGCGGACTGCGCAACTCCCGCATTGGCCTGAAGCACAGGAGTAGCGAAACGAGAGGGAGGGATCGAGCGTATCATGAATTGCATGGAGCACGTTCAGGACGCGGGCACCGTCATTGGCGTTCACTGTGTAGGTCTCAAGGTGTGCAGCCTCATCCTTTTCCGGATCGAACCTGCTGATCCGGACGGTCAGTTCCTTCATGCTTCCGCTTCCTGCATGACTGCATTATACCCGCCTGCTGCTCTCTTGGTGCATCCGCCTTTGCCTGTGAGGGTCTTTGACACCCGTACGGTATCATCGCAGTGAGAAACTTCTATGGCAGCCTGAACGCCCGCTCCGCCGCTCCCGATAACCAGCACATGGCAGTCCATCACGGCATCTACACGCATCTTGTTATTCTCTGCGTTGTATTATCCCATAAATAAATAGCACAGCAAAAGCGCAAGAGGACCCTGATATTTTAAGGAAATTTTGCGGGACATCCATTGCCCGTGTTTATTACAACCAGTTACTTTTAATAACATGTTTATCACAGGCTGGACAACCGTTGATTCATGCAAGCAGTAATCCCCGAAGAGATGCCCGATGCACTGAAAGCCAGTATGGACAGAGGCGGGGTATCGTCCGCACTCCAGCAGGAGATTCACCGGCTGGCAAAATTCCACACCTACCCGGCACCCGGCGTACTTATCGGGGCGTTCATGGTGGACTATGCAATGGAACTCCTCGGGGTTACCAAAGGCCGGAAACTCTATGGGGTCTGCGAGACGCCCAAGTGCCTCCCCGATGCCCTGCAGGTCCTGGCCCATATCACCATCGGGAATAACCGGCTTAAAATCGTGCCCATTGGGAAATTTGCGATCACCATGAATTTGCCGTCCGAAGATGCGACTGCTGACGCTGTGCGGGTATACGTGGACCTGGAGAAACTGAAAAAATATCCCACAATCGAAATCTGGTATGCCAACAGCCCGGCATTTGACAAGAAAACCATGAAAGGACACCTGTTCGATGAGATCTTCCGCGCCGGATGAAATATCCTTTCCTTTGAGCGGGTCCGGGTCACGGTGAAGGAAAAGGAGAAATGGTCCTCGGTTACCTGTCCCTGCTGCGGTGAGACCGTTCCCGATTACCTGATCGACGGAGACCGCTGCGGGGCCTGTGGCTCGATGAAATATTATGAAAGGATTTGAACGGGAGTTCCACAGAGCAAAAAAATTCACTAAAACTTTAAAAAAAAAAAAAAACGTGTTATTTCCGGATTAGAATTTGAAATGCCGGTTTACAATCTTGAGGGCGCAGTAATCCCCACACATCGTGCAGCCATCGGTATCAGCGGGCACCCGTTTCGCACGGATCTCTTTTGCCCGGGTCGGGTTCAGGGCAACGGCAAACTGACGGTCCCAGTCAAGGTCGCGACGGGCATGGCCCATTTCAAGATCGGCGGCCCGGGTCTTCTTGAGTTTTACCATGTCTCCGACATGCGCAGCAATCCATGAGCTGATAACCCCTTCGTATACCTCTTCAGGAGTCGAGAGGGCAAGGTGTTCAGCGGGTGTCACGTAGCAGATGAGATCCGCGCCAAGCGATGATGAGATCGCCGCACCGATCGCAGCAACCCGGTCATCATAACCCGGCGCGATATCGGTAACGATCGGCCCAAGCATGTAGAATGGCTTGTTGTTGGTGACACGCTTCATGAGCTGGACGTTTGTCGCGATCTCATCGATGGGGACATGGCCCGGACCTTCAACGATCACCTGCACATCCTGTGCCCGGTCCGCGAGTTCTGCATTGATCAGCAGTTCCTGGATACCTGCCCGGTCGGTAGCATCGTGGATGGCCCCGGCCCGCATGCCATTGCCTGTCGAGAGCGTGACCTCATGTTCTTTCAGGATCTCAAGCAGGTAGTCGAACTTAGAATAAAGCGGGTTTTCCTTCTCATTGTGGAGCATCCACGCGGTCATGAATGCCCGCCCCGGGAAACAAGCCCTGCATGTCGGCCCTGATTGCGGAGTCTTTTGACCGTTTCCCAGTTGATGCCGGTGTGGATCGCCATGAAGTTCGTACCGAGTTTTGCCTGTTCAGCCGTGATCCGGAAGAGGTCATCCTCTTTCATGTGGATGACTGCGCCGTCTTTTTTCACAGCCTCAATGAAAGCCTGGTACAGCGGAACACTTCCGACAGAGAGGGTGGTGTTTGCAATTACCTATTTTCTGATCTCGGCAAAATCGCCGCCGGTCGAGAGCTTCATGAGAGTATCGGCGCCCGCACGTTAGGCCTGTTTTGCTTTCTCGATTTCCTCAGGAATATTGACAATATCGGTGGAAGTCCCGATGGATGCATTCACTTTCGTGCGGAGGCCCTCGCCGATACCGCAGATCTTGACGTTACGGTACGGGGAGACCGGGATGACGATGTGCCCCTCGGCTACACTGCGCCGGACAAAGTCCTCGGGGACTCCTTCCTGTGCCGCAACCCGTTTCATCTCATCCGTGGCGATGCCGCGCTTGGCATCAGCAACAATACTCATGCCTATTTGGTTTCCCAAAAGAGCAGATAAAGGCTCGGTTTTATATTTTCTCACGAAATCGGGGTTTTTTACCGGACACGTAAAGTTGATCTCATACACCCGATTCACGCTTTGGAAAAACGTACATGAACGACCGTTCGCACCAGGACCATGAACAATAAAAAATATTATGAGAACCTATGAGCCGGATTACCGGGTCTCCGTATGCATTAGGTACGTCCAAATCAGGGAATAATCTCGCACCCGTTGAACTTCTCATGATCAAAGTCATTCAGGGTGATGTTACCCTCGCGGATAATCGCCTGCACCCGTGGCAGCGCTTCATGGAGTGCATCATGACGGGTATGGATAGTGGCACAGACCAGCTGCCGTTCAGCTGCTCCCAACGGCTGCGTGATATTGGAGTACAGGCACCTGCCTCCACAGAAATCGCGAATCCTGCATTCCGTGCACTCCCCGCTTACTCCAATGCGATCGAGGTCCAGCGGATGCGACCGGGAGATATTCCCGATGTAATACTGGGACATCCCGACCATGATGGGGTAGGGACTTATATTTCCATCCGTCATGATGCTATAGTTGGCATACCCGGACCCGCACCGGAGCCGGCTGGTTTTCCCTAAGAGCAGGTCTTCCATGGGATCCAGGAAGGGGTACCATCGCAGTACTTCTCCGGCTGCTTCCATATGATCTACCCAGAACCGGACAAGCGAACGAATCCCGGGATTGTAACTCCCGTCTGCCCATTCTTTGAACGGTCGTAGGGAAAAATCGCCGGCAAAATTGGCATCGATCTGCCAGTGGATGGAAGAGAAGGCATAGTCCGGTTTGTCTGCAAGATAACGGACTGCATCCACGATATAGGTTGTTTCCGTGATCGTCATCCGGGCGATCAGTTCACCGGTATATCCGTTCGCCCGGATCGTACGAACATTCAGCATAACCCGGTCATAGACCCCCTCGCCACGGTTGGCATCGGTGAGATCCTTTCTCCAGTCAATTGAGAAGAGAATGGTGGTGAACCGGTTGACAATTTCCTTTGGGAGCCGGTCCAGCAGGAGCCCGTTCGTCTGTATCATCAACCGTTTCACGGGGGATTCCCGCACGATCCGCTCGATAAGGTCTGCCCGTAACGGTAGTTCGCCACCATAGAATGTCAGCGTGACTGCGGGATCTTTTTTCAGGAATTCATAGAGCAGGTTCAGATCGAATTCCAGGTCAATGGGCACGTTTTCGTCAATGATCAGGGCACGTTCTCCCTCGCTCTCTTCCAGGTTCTCAAAGGCCTTGGCCCGGCAGTATTTGCAACAGAGGTTGCAGCGATCCGTGAGGATGATGTGGAAGTGCATTCGAATGTCTTGTTATTATGGAAACTTCATGGTGATACAATGCCGTGCCGGTTGGATTTTACCGGCCTTCAGCGGGTGCATGAAAGAATTGTTCCTTAAAAAAAACAATCCTCCCCGTTTTTCGATCGCTTATTCCGCATTCTCTGGTATATCGACCCCATCCTTTCTGAGCAGCGCCGTATGGCTCCGTAAAACAAATGGGGTACCGCCCCTGCGGAATCCGGCCGATGCTGCCATTGCAAGGGTCGTTTCAAACTCATCCATGGGAATCTCATGTTTAGGTTCAGCGATGAGGAACGTTCCGCCCGGGACCAGGAGGGAAAATACCTCCCGCATGAGCCGGGCTGTATCGGGGACTTCATGGATCACACAGGCACCAAGTGCAACATCGAGACGCCCCGGATATTCGAGACCCAGCGATTGCGGTTCGGCCTTATGAAGCCGGATACGGGCAAGAAGTCCTTCTTTAGTGGCTTTTTTCTCGAGGATCTCCAGCATCCCTTCCTGGAGATCCACCGCGATCACCTTACCGTTTTCGCCAACACATCGTGCAATGGGCAAAGTAAAGAGGCCCGGCCCGCACCCGATATCAAGGACGGTATCGCCCGGGTGGACATACTTATTCACAAGCCGGCCCAACTGGTAATTGAGCTGTCGCCACCACCCGTCAAGGTAACTGGCGCGAGATACCGGGAAGACTTCGTGATTGCCGTTCATTATATCATCCCGGAACGATTGCATAAAAAATTCCGCGAGTTCCCCGCTGGGAAGTGACTTCCCCGTTTCGTTCAAGCATGCCGAGAATCTTTACCACCTCGCCCCCGCTCATACCGGTAGTTTGCACAAGGTCTTCTATAGCGGATGGTCTGCGGCTGAGTGTTGCACGGATCAGGTCTGCAGAATCGGTCATTGCTTTGGTTGCACGGGAAACAGGATCTTTCCTGCCGACAATCTCGATACCTGTTTTCCCCAGCATATCGCGAACTCGTTCCAGTTCGGCATCCGTTGCTGCCTCTACCCATCCCTCTGCGGGAGGTCTGTCGAGCGTATTCAGCTGGACAAGGTCCGGGTTGATCCGCTCAATTGCCGCTTTGAGCCCTTTCAGTTCGGCCTCGGTGGTATTCACGTGTGGTATGACAAACACTTCGAGCCAGAGGGCTCCGGTATACATCTTCCCGAAGCGCACAAAACTCTCGATAATCCCATCTATCCTGAGCGAAGGGTGAAGGTGGTGGATGCGTTCGAAGGTCTTCTGATAAACTGAAGTCAGGGTCGGGATAACCCGGTCTGCAAAGGCCAGTTCCTCCCGCACACCTGCATCAGTCATGAGACTCCCGTTGGTAAGAATACTCAGGGTATATTCCGGGTAATCGCGTTTTATAAACGAGATGACCGGTCAAAGCGACCGCGAGAGTGTCGGCTCACCGGAGCCGGCGAGCGTGATGGTATCCAGGTGCGGACGGGTAGCAAGCACTTCCCGGAGTTCGGCTATTACGTCATTAGCGGGGAAAAAATCCTGCCGCGTGATGGTCTTATCCGTAGTGTATCCACATTCGCAATACACACAGTCATACGAACAGGTTTTGAAGGGGATCAGGTCAACGCCAAGCGAGAGCCCGAGCCTGCGGGAGAGGACCGGACCGAAGATATGTTTTCGGGTCATGCTGGCAACACTCATATTCTGTGATCTAGTGATTATCCGGTGATGGAGTCCGGTTGCTCATCTGTTTGACGGGCCCCCTTACCGGGTTTCCCGAGGGTTTTTGGGCAAAAGCCACCCCCGTTTTTCGGGCAGAGTGTCTTGTCCCGTTTCGGGCAGTGCCCTTCAATACTGCGCGTGCATCTATCCATCTGGATCACTTTTCCATTGAGAATCGCATCCGCAATCTTATGGCGTGCATCATGGATATCCCGCCAGATGGTCTTTCTTGAAACCCCAAGCAGGAGAGCCGCCGCTTCCTGTTCAAGACCCTGCACATCGATAAGGTTCAGTGCTGCAATCTCTTCCGGTAAGAGCAGGACTATCTCGTTCTGTTCGTTCGAGTCGCACTGCGGTGCATAGCATCGCCCGGATGGTCCGCCTTCGAGGGCCCTGTTCATACGGGGCCGTCCTCGCCTCCGGCAGCATTCTTTCTTCTCACCGTTTTTTTCCAAGGGTTGTCAGCTCCTGTTCAAGTATGGCTGCCAGGATTTGAATGGCTTGCGCTGCAGGCGTTGCACCTGATTCGGTGACGGGGACCCCCCTCATGACCGATTCAATAACCGCAGGATCAAAGGGGATCTTCCCGATTATAGGAATCTTCTCTTCATCGCACCAGCACTGTATTTTTTCTGTGAGCGATAGTTCCAGGTCAAACCGGTTGACCGCAACGAGAATCCGTGGCCGGAATTGCCGGCAGACCGCCACCACTCGCTTGAGATCATGGAGCCCCGAGACACTCGGTTCAGTGACAGCCAGTACGATATTCACGCCGCTGATCGTAGAGATGAGCGGACAACCGGTTCCCGGTGGACCATCGATCAGGAACAGATCGCAGTTATGGTCCTGCTCCATTGCGGTCTTTTTCACCGCATGGACGAGCAGCCCGGAGTTGCCCGCGCCCGGCACACGACGGGCATGCACGAGGTGCCCCCGTTCTGTATCTGAATACATCATCTCACCGGTCTGTCGGGGTTTCATAGTGATGGCTATGGGGCAGACATGGACGCACACGGCACACCCTTCGCAGCGGAGCGGGCTCACCCGGTACCGGTGCGGGACTTTTCCGTCACGTTCAATCGCACCAAACCGGCAGTGCTCCATGCACTCCCCGCACCGGGTGCAGAGGGCGGGATCGATCACCGCAGTTTTCATCCCCATAAACGGTTCGGTACGGATTATCTTTGGGTTAAGAAGAAGTTCGAGATTCGCCGCATCCACATCACAGTCCGCAAGCACGAGACTTCCCGGGAGCAATTGGGCAAGCGCAGCGGTGTTCATCGTCTTTCCTGTCCCCCCCTTGCCGCTGATAACTGCAATCCGTATCATTTCTCCACCCCGGCAAGCGTGCTGCATTTGATAATAAGTGCGGTAAGTGCTCTCTGCCATTCCGGTCGTACCCGGCAGAGGAGATCTCCCCTGCTCTGGATGGCGGCAATTTCCCGTTGGAAGGGAATGGTCATCATTACCTCAAGATCATTGTCGGTACAGAATTCAAGAGTTGCCTGATCCTTTCCATCACTCCGGTTGATGATGATGCCTATGGGGATGCCCAACCGGGCGGCCACATCGACGGCAAGCCGCAGGTCGTGCAGGCCAAACGGGGTTGATTCCGTGACAAGGATACAGACATCACACCCGTCCAGTGTCTCGACAACCGGACAGGAGGTGCCCGGCGCAGTATCGCAGATCACCAGGGGATCGCCTTCCGCCAGTTTTTTTGCCGCTCTGATGATCGGCACGGCATGGGGATTTCCGGTATCTAACATTCCTGAAATAAGCTTCAGGTGGGGCAACGGTGTTGAGAGTGTTGTAGTCCCTATCCGTTTTGGCACTTCGCAAATGGCATCGTTCGGGGAGACTAGCGTGCATCCCCCGCACGAATGGCAGAGCTCGGGAAAAAAGAGGACCCGGTTGCTCAGCACGGTCATTGCGCCAAACTGGCAAAATCCCTCGCACAACCCACAGTGCTGGCAGGCGGTTTCATCAACAACCGGCAACGGCACGGTAACATCCGTTGTCGTGGCAGCCGCTGGAAAGAAGAGATGGAGGTTGGGCTCCTCCACATCGCAGTCAACAAGGGTGACCGGTTCAGTACGGGAGAGCGTGTAGGCAAGATTTGCGGCTACCATACTCTTGCCGGTACCGCCTTTGCCGCTTGCAATTGCGAGTTTCATGTTTCATCACCCTGTGAGATCATCGGTGTTTCTCCTGCCCGCGTATGTTTCCCTGCATCTCCCTGTTATGAGCGTGCAAGGGTATTTTTCGTGAACTGGTTGAATGCGTCCTTCACTGATCCGCTGGCATTGTAAATGTACATTGCAATTCCTGCGGCAGCGAGCACTTCCTTTGCATTCCCGCCTACCTGCCCGCGGATCAATGCCTTGACGTCGTGCGCGATGAGTACCTGTACAGCTTTGGGGCCAACACCTCCCGCACCATCGGCATATGGGTTCTGGATCGCTTCAAAGGATCCGTTCTCACTCTCAATAAGGATAAAATATGGCGCCCGTCCGAACCTGTCCTATGAGAGGGAGTCGAGGGTTGCGCCTTTTGCGGTAAAACATAACTTCATGATCTCAACCTTTTATTATTACTCATATGCGCTTAATTGGATAAATGTATGGATGATGGCAGGATTACTATTGAGGTTATTGAGGATCCACTCTGTCAGCGAAGTCGTTAGATCTGCGCACAATATCGGCTGACAGTTTGGCACCGTGGAGTAGGAGCTGGTTAAAATCTCGGAAGATTAAAAATGCAAGACAAGTCCGGGATTTCCTGCTCAATCCGGTTAACGGTAACGATTCAGCGTGAATAAGCTATTTTTTATCATATTCCGGCAAGACTGTTGATCTAACATATCCACAAAAGAAATCTTCCACGGAGTCCCGGGTATCCTGCGCCCGTTCAAGGAATTCATCGAGGCAAAGGGATTGAAAAAAGGCGATCAGATCATCTATTACGGTGTCCCAGGCACCTGCACGCCATTTGTTGAATTGCTTGCATTTACCCTCCGCTCGCTCGAACTGGAGCAGGTATTCGTTCCGTTCGTTGATGAGTACAGGGCTAAGAAGATCGGCCATGTCGATTACGTTGGCATGCCGGTACGCATGGCACCCGTGAAGTTCAATCCAAAAGCCATCGTAATCATGGGCGGGTTCTCGATGCCCAACGTGCCGGTGAAAGTTGATCAGGTGAAAGCCGCTCTTGATAAATATCCTGGTACAGCAGTAATCGGAGTTTGCTTCATGCATATGTTTGAGAAAGCCGGGTGGCTGGGTACGGTATCCTTCGATTGCCTGATCGATGCGAATATTGATCCGGTTGAGGTTACGAAAAAACTGTAAACCTGTAAACCCGAAGGGGATAGTGTTTTTAACGGAAATCAGGTTCATGGGAAAAATCGAATGAATAAAATATCAAACTCTATTCCTCAACCCCACCTTTTTATACAGAGCGCATAAAAAAATTTGATTTTTAATTGGAATAGGTAGTGATTGGTAGTACTTTTTTAAGTTTTGATAATACTGCGTAAAACAATGAAATGCGAAGTATATGTAATATTTGAACATTCCTCCCTTTTGAGGTGTTATTTTGTATATAATATAATATGACGTTCCGGGAAGATATCGCAATACATATATGGCGAAATTGGGAATTATTCATTTGTCCCATCTTAGGGGACGTGCGATAGCGACTTTCACTCATTACCAGTATACCTCATAGGGTATGCTTTCGTTCACTGACAGTATTGTACCGCGGTTAAATGAAATTTGGAGGAATTTAAATGGCAAAATACAAAGACACAATCGACCTCTACGACGATGAGGGTAAGCTCTTAAAGAGCAATGTCACCATTGACAAGATCAGCCCCGTTGTCAACAAGGGCGCGCTGAATGTCATCGACCTCACCAAGAGGACTGTGGCAGTTAACTTCGCAGGTATCGAAGATGCCTTAAAGACCGGAAAGGTCGGCGGCAAGTCGAACCAGATTCTTGGCCGCAGCATGAACTGCAGCTGTGTCAAGGATGCAGATGCACTCATTGCCAAGATCAAGGACATGGTCCAGGTCACCGACGGCGACAACACCAAGATCACCAAGGTCGGCGGCGGCAAGATGATCTTAGTCGAGGTTCCAACTGCCCGTATGGATGCAGCAGCAACCTACGATGTCGCATCAACCGTAGTGGCAGCAGCCACCACCTATGCACTGGTTGACCAGTACAAGGTCGACATGTTCGACGGTTCCTACGTCAAGGCAGCAGTCTGGGGTACCTACCCGCAGACGATGGACATGCAGGGCGGCAATGTCGTCTCGATCCTGTCCATCCCCCAGTTCAACGAAGGTCTCGGCTATGCACTCCGTAACGTTCCGGCCAACCACGCGGTCATGATGACCCACCGGAATGCATTCCAGGGTGCAGCACTATCAGCCACCTTCGAGCAGGCAGGTATGTTCGAGATGGGTAACGCAGTCGGCCCATTCGAGCGTGCACAACTCCTGCTCTTCGCATACCAGGGCCTGAATGCAAACAACATTGTCTACGACCTCGTCAAGAAGAACGGCAAGACCGGTACCATCGGTACTGTCGTGCAGAGCCTTGTAGAGCGTGCCATTGAGGACAAGGTCATCAAGGCAGGCAAGAAGGGCAAGAGCGGCTTTATCTTCTACGAGACCGAGGACCCGATGCTCTGGAACGCCTATGCATCTGCAGGAACCCTTGCAGCAACCATGGTTAACTGCGGTGCCGGACGTTTCGCCCAGGCAGTCTCAGCAACCCTGCTGTACTTCAACGACCTGCTTGAGCACGAAACCGGCCTCCCCGGCTCCGACTACGGTCGTACCATGGGTGTCGCAGTTGGTTTCTCGTTCTTCAGCCACTCAATCTATGGTGGCGGCGGCCCCGGTGTCTTCAACGGTAACCACGTCGTGACCCGGCATGCAGCCGGTGTCGGTATGCCCTGTATCGTCGCAGCCTGTGCACTTGATGCCGGAACCCAGATGTTCGGCCCCGAGCACACCTCGAAGATCTACCAGGACACCTTCGGCCAGCTTGACTCGTTCAGGAAGCCGATCCAGGCCATTGCAAAGGGAATTTAAATCCCCCAAGGATACGAATGACAGAAGCCACGTTCCCCCAGTGCAGGATTATCACCGAGCGATTGCTTAATCCCGAGACTTCCGAGCGCCTGCTGAACCGAGTTGTCAGTGTTCCGGGCGTACGGCGTATGGTTCTCAACGGACCCCGCCTTCCCGCAACAATTCCCTATGGTCCCGCCAAAGGTCTTGCAAATCCTCATCCTATGAGGAAGACTATCAAGGTTGGTGACCAGGAACTGGAACTGCAGGTTCATGTAGGCACAGTATTGCTCGAACTTGAGAGCCGTGATGTGGTTCCCGCACTGCAAGCCGCGATCGAACCAGTCTTTACGAATTTTACGTTCCGTATTCAGGAAGGCAGGTTCATGAAGACCGAGCCGTCACTTGTCGATTACTGCAAGTACGGTCCGGACGCGGACAAAGAAATGCTCGGACTTGCTGATCCAAACAGCAAGTCGAGACCCATAATCATACAGGGAATAAAATAATCATGCCGATTGGACGAGTAACCCAGGTTGTTGACTGCCGCGAGGCGATGGGCATGGGTAAAGGAGGCGGTATTGCCCAGCGGGGCACCATCTCCGAATGCCGGTACCCGGATGTCATTGTGGTCGGAATGTCCCCCGGACGCCGCCACGTGACCAAGCCGGTGTGCGATATCACCTCAGGCTTACGACAACAGGGTGTCGAGTACAGCATCAGTACTCTGGTGCTGAACACCGGAAGCGGCGTACCGCCGGATGCACCAAAGATTGGTGGCGGCGTTCTCGGCGCTTCGTTTGGGCTTACCGAAAAAGAGGTCATGCAGATCGAGAAACACAAAATAGCGATTCTCCACCACGGGAACGTACGTTCCCACGTGGTGCACAAGGTGCGGTTTATTCTTGCAGCCTGTGATGTGAAGGCAGTTGTTGTTTCCCAGTCTCCTGTGGATTATGAGGATTTCGCGAAAGAGGGAGTGAAGACCTCGTTAGTGATGCCCCCCGCAGACAAGATCCGTACCAAAGGTACGGTGATGTCCATTGTGAGCGGCGTTACCCGGGGTCAGACCCCCACCCGCGAAAAGATGGCGGAAGTCATTTCGTCAGTGATGAAACTTATGAAAAAGAAGGATTCATTGGAGTGATAAAAAAATGGCATACAAACCCCAATATTGTGCTGGCCAGACTCATGTCGCCGACAACAGGCGCAAGCAGATGGACCCGGCCCAGAAGCTGGAAAAGCTCCGTGATGTCTCTGATAAGGACATTGTCCTTATTATGGGACACCGTGTACCCGGCTCAGCCTACAAGAGTGCACACCCGCCGCTCGCAGAGCAGCAGGAGCCCAACTGCCCAGTCCGCAAGATGGTAACCCCGACCGACGGCGCAAAAGCCGGCGATCGCGTGCGCTACATCCAGTTCAGCGACTCGATGTACAATGCACCCTGCCACCCCTACCTCAGGTCCTACCTCGAAGCATACCGCTTCCGTGGCATTGACCCCGGTACCCTGTCAGGCCGTCAGATCGTCGAGTGCCGTGAACGCGACCTCGAGAAATATGCAAAAGACCTTGTCAACACCGAGCTCTTTGACCCAGCCCTCACCGGCATCCGTGGTTGCACGGTGCATGGACACTCCCTCCGTCTCGATGAGAACGGCATGATGTTCGACATGCTCCAGCGCTGTATGCTCGACAAGAAGTCAGGAATTGTCAATATTGTCAAGGACCAGGTCGGTGTACCTCTTGACGGCGAAGTCAAGATCGGCAAGCCGATGGACAGCAAGTGGATCAAGTCACACAGCACCATCTACCACTCACTCGTAGGCACTGCCTACCGTGACGACGCAGAACTTATCGAATACATCCAGCGCATCCACTCGCTCCGTGTAAAGTACGGCTTCATGCCAGAGGAGGCATAATCATGGCAAAAGCAAAAATCGAGAGAACGCAGAAGCTCTTCTTAAAGGCAATGAAGGAGAAGTTTGCAGAAGACCCCCAGGCAACCTCAACCGTCTTTGCCCGTGCAGGTCTTGAGCAGTCCCCGCGCAAAGTCGAGTTCATGAAGGCTGGAAAGAAAGCCGAGATGGACCGCGGTATCTCCATGTACGACCCGAAGCGCTGCCACTGTGGTGGTATCCCGCTCGGTCAGCGCCAGCTGATGACCTACGAAGTCAGCGGCACCAACGTCTTTGTAGAAGGCGATGACCTTCACTTTGTCAACAACGCAGCAATGCAGCAGATGTGGGATGATATCCGCAGGACGATCATTGTCGGCCTCGACCTCGCCCACAACACGCTCCAAAAACGTCTCGGCAAGGAAGTCACCCCTGAGACTATCAACGAGTACCTCCACGTGCTGAACCACGCCATGCCCGGCGCAGCAGTCGTTCAGGAACACATGGTCGAGACCCACCCGTCACTTGTCGACGACTGCTACGTGAAGATCTTCACTGGCGACGACGAGATGGCAGATGACATCGAGCCCCAGTTCCTCTTGAACCTCGACAAGCTCTTCCCGGCAAAGAGTGCAGCAGCACTCAAGGCAGCAGTCGGCAAGTCGATGTTCCAGGCAGTGCACATCCCCACAACCGTTAGCAGGACCTGCGATGGTGGAACCACCTCCCGCTGGTCTGCAATGCAGATCGGTATGTCCTTTATAGGCGCATACAAGATGTGTGCCGGTGAGGCAGCAGTCGCCGACCTCGCATTCGCCGCAAAACACGCCGGTGTTATCCAGATGGCAGATATCCTGCCCGCCCGCCGTGCACGTGGCCCGAACGAGCCAGGTGGCATCAAGTTCGGTCACTTCGCAGATATGGTCCAGGCAGACCGCAAGTACCCCAACGACCCCGTCAAGGCATCCCTTGAAGTCGTCGGTGCAGGTACCATGCTCTTCGACCAGATCTGGCTCGGCAGCTACATGTCCGGTGGTGTCGGATTCACCCAGTATGCAACCGCTGCATACACCGACAACATCCTCGATGACTACTGCTACTATGGTCTTGACTATATCAAGGCCAAACACGGTGGTCTCGGCAAGGCAAAGAAGACCCAGGAAGTCATCAACGACATCGCAACCGAAGTCACCCTCTACGGTATGGAACAGTACGAACAGTACCCCACCACCCTCGAGAGCCACTTCGGCGGATCCCAGCGTGCATCCGTACTTGCAGCAGCATCAGGTATCTCTGTCGGACTGGCAACAGCAAACTCCAACGCCGGTCTGAACGGATGGTACATGTCCATGCTCGCCCACAAGGAAGGATGGTCACGTCTCGGCTTCTTCGGCTACGACCTTCAGGACCAGTGCGGTTCAACCAACTCAATGTCGATCAGACCCGACGAAGGCTGTATCGGCGAGCTCCGTGGACCAAACTACCCCAACTACGCAATGAACGTCGGACACCAGGGAGAATATGCAGCCATTGCCGCATCCGCCCACTATGGACGCCAGGA
>JBAZRZ010000005.1:0-62736 GCA_041662685.1 Methanoregula sp. | reverse complement strand
GAAACGGAAAACTCCGAAAACATTTCCTGAAAACATCGATTTCTATTGATACCGATCTGCAGGTAATTACCGGATTCACGATATCAAAAAGCCGGGTTCACGACTCAAAACACGCATTCATACTTCTGAAGAAATTTCGTAAACTCCATAAATCTCAGTGCTATGTCATGGACCGGGTATATGATTCCGAGAAAATGCACCGGTTTATCCGTGAAACTCTTAAAGCGGATTCGATTAGTCCAGCTCGGATCCATCAGGGTACCAACAATGTCTGGGGGAAATATCGAAAGGAGATGACCGACAATTTTGATTTCGTCCGGTATCGTAAACGTTTCCTGGTCAAAACCAAATTCTCTGTCCTGAAAAGAAGATACGGGGCTGACTTGAAATCCCGTATATATCAGATCCAGATGAAGGAAATCTCATGTAAGAGCATTCTCGCGAACCTTGACAGGTTCATACAATTTGTCTGGAGCAAGGTTTTCTACAGAGCATATTTTTTTAACCAGACTTTTATTACAAATTCCGCAGCGACCTTTGCTAAGAAAATTCTCTAACATGCCCTATACTCCCCACAAACAAAAACAACAAAAAAATGGGCCTGACCGGATTCGAACCGGTGACCTCCGCCGTGTAAGGGCGACGTCATAACCAACTAGACCACAAGCCCAATTTCTTACTAATGTTACCCTAAACACTATTAATAGTGTTGATAAGAAAACTCCGCTTCAGGGATTAAAAAAATTATTCTTTCTTGGGAGGGAGCTTGATATCGATGCCGAACTTCTCCGCATTCTTATCAGCGATTGCCTGGATGGCTGCGATCTCCGCATCCTGCCGTATGGGTTTGAAAAGGTGGCGGAACCGTTTCTGGGTCTTTAAGTATTCCTCGACCGGTTTGCGCACAACTTTCTTTACCTGTGTAACCTTGCCATCGATCATTTCGTAGTTGACCCAGAGCCCGGTCTCGATTGCAAGTTTTGCGATTGCAATGGTCTGATTGCCCTCAAATCCCCATCCTGTGCAGCAGGGCGCATGGACCTGCACATAGCATGGACCTGGTGTATTGATCGCTTTTTCTACCTTCTGGATGAGATCGGCGGGATAGGCAATCGAAGTGGTTGCCACGTAGGGCGCACCGTGTGCTGCAAGGATTGCCGGCATGTCCTTTTTTTGCCGATTGTTCCCGAATGAACACTTGCCGGCCGGGCTTGTCGTGGTGCTCGCATCGTAGGGCGTTGCACCGGACCGCTGGA
Source organism: Methanoregula sp. (assembly GCA_041662685.1). Classification (GTDB taxonomy): domain Archaea; phylum Halobacteriota; class Methanomicrobia; order Methanomicrobiales; family Methanospirillaceae; genus Methanoregula. The sequence goes on along the minus strand of JBAZRZ010000005.1, from coordinate 61,480 downwards.
TACCGGTGTTCATGTAGGCTTCATTGTCATAGCAGATGTACGCGAAGTCATGGCCGCGTTCGAATGCGCCGCTGATGCAGATCATGCCGATATCAAACGTTGCCCCATCGCCGGCCATGATTACGATTTTTTCCTTGCGGCCTTGTTTTTTGAGCGCAGCTTCGATACCGGATGCAACCGCAGCCGCATTCTCAAAGAGGGAATGGATCCACGGCACTTTCCACGCGGTCTCCGGGTAGGGCGTGGAGAAAACTTCCATGCATCCTGTGGAATTGACTACGATTGTTTCAGTCCCTGCAGCCTGCGTGAAGAGGCGTGCAGCGAGTGCAGCCCCGCAGCCCCCGCAGGCGCGGTGCCCGCAATCGAACAGTTCACCGGTCTTTTTTGTTTCTGCCATTTCAGATCAACTCCTTCCTGAGTCCATAGAACTGGTCGCCGATCCCTTTCTCGCAGAGCAAAACGATCTCCTTGATATCCTTCTTTCGGATGTCCCTACCGCCAAGACCGAGGACATATCCCTTAACCGGTGTGGTGGAGCCGTACATCGCGTCCCGGACCTCGGTTGCGGTCGCTCCCCCCTTGGTCCCAAGGGAGACATTCTTGTCGAGCACTGCGACCCGTTTTACCTTCGAGAGTGCCTTTGCGATCTCATCGGACGGGAACGGGCGGAAGACCCGGATTTTTAAGAGCCCGACTTTCTTTCCTGCAGCCCGCATTTCGTCGATTGCATCCTTGACGGTACCGCAGATCGAACCCATGGCTACAATTGCCGTCTCAGCATCATCGAGCTGGTAGCCTTCAACGAGAGCGCTGTAATCCCTGCCGAACATGGCACCGAACTCCTTGCCGGTCTTTTCGATGACTGCCTTTGCCCGTTTCTGGGCTTCGTCCATTTCGTACCGGAACTCTAAATAATACTCCGGTGTGGCATACATGCCGAAACTGATGGGGTCTTTTGCATCAAGTTTCTCGGCAGGGTTGAACTTCGGGAGGTACTTGTCGACCTGCTCCTGCGAGAGAATATCCACCGGCTCGTAGGTGTGTGAGAGGATGAACCCGTCAAAGCAGACAAAAGCGGGGAGCTGGATCGCGGGGTCTTCAGCTACTTTGTACGCGAGGAAGTGGAGGTCAGTTGCCTCCTGGTTGTCCTCTGCGTAGAACTGGAGCCAGCCCGAGTCACGCAGGGAGATCGAGTCCTGCATGTCGTTCCAGATCGAGAGCGGTGCGCCTAATGCCCGGTTGGCAATGGACATGATGATAGGCAGGCGCATACCGGCCGCGTTGAAACAGACCTCGAACATGAGTGCGAGGCCCTGGGATGTTGTCGCTGAGTAGGTCCGTGAACCTGCAGCGCTTGCGCCGATACAGGCCGACAGCGCGGAGAACTCGTTCTCCACCGTAATATATTCTGCATCGAGTTTGTCGTTGGCAATAAAATCCGCCAGATCTTCAACAATATGGGTCTGGGGGGTGATCGGGTACGCGGAGACCACTTGTGGCCGGCAGAGCCGGACCGCTTCTGACACCGCGTGTGACCCCTCGGTTATCTCCATCATCTATTTTTCCTCCTTTTTCATGACGATCGTTTCCTTGGGACACTCAGCTGCACAGATCCCGCAACCCTTGCAGTACGTATAATCCGGGTCAAAAAAACCCTCCGCATCCTCGTGGACGCATCCCTCGGGACAGAGCGTTCTGCACATCCCGCACTTCGAGCACTTCTCGTGATCGAATAATGGTTTGAACACGCGCCAGGATCCGGTCTTGTTATCCCGCGATTTTCCCGGACGTGCCCGGCACCCGACTGCGAGTGCCATTATGCCGCCCCCTTTACAATATCAAATGCTACCCGTGCAGCAGCGATATTCTTCTTCGCAAGTTCCTTAGGGAAACGGTGGTTGAGTGCCTTTTCAAGTGCAGAGAACTGGATCTCGCCCGTTGCAGCAGCAAACGCACCCATAAGTGAGGTATTGGTGATAGGCAACCCGATCGCCTTGAGTGCGATGGAGGTAGCATCGATAGTGATAAGTTTCACACTGTCAGGCACCGTGAAATCCGGCTTCTTTTCCGTGTTGACGATCACGATGCCTCCCTTCTTCACGCCCATGAAGACATTTACGTCTTTGATTAAGGTGCTGTCCTGGACAATGATATAGTCGGGTTCATACACCTGGCTGCGCAACCGGATCGTTTTGTCATCGAACCTGACAAATGCCTGCACCGGAGCACCGCGTCGTTCAACACCGAACGCCGGGAATGCCTGAGCAAAGACGCTGCCTTCAAATGCGGCGGCTGCAATTAGTTCAGCAGCGGTGACCGACCCCTGGCCGCCCCTGCCGTGGATACGAAGCTCTCTCAAGAAAAATCCCTAGTAATCTTACATGCTAAATCAATATAAATCTAGAGATCCACATCGAGCCCGAGAATATTTTTGCTTCCTGAAAAAACGTCCCGGGCGATCCGGGCAAGACCCCGCGAAGCGCACCATTCGTCATACACGGCCACATCTGTGCCCAGAAGTTTCCTGACCTCAGGGGCAATTGCCGGTGCGAGGCTGCCTGCAAGGGCAATGACAGCGCGGGGATTTAAGAGACGCAGTGCGGCACATTCCATGGCTGAAAACATGGCCACTGCCGGGATGCTATCTTCTTTAGGCAGGGAAAAGTTCACGCCCGCATGCTGGAATGCTTCGTTTGCGGTGCACTCTCCTAAGTCGATCTTCCGGATTGCATCCACATCGAGCGCACCATGCATGGTGCCCGGTGCAAAGATGCATGCATCAAACGCCCCGATCAGTTTACCCGCAGTTACGAGAAGAGAAACGGTATTTGAGCTGACATCGGAGACGATGACCTCCCGTCCAAGGTCATGGCAGACCTCGTAGGCAATGCCGATCTTCTCAGGGCTTGTCTGGTGGGAATACACCTTGAAGCGTGGATCCGTTGGCGAACCCCGGTGAAGTCCTGGGATGACGCTTGCCGGAATTCCGCTCTTTGCAACTTCATCAAAGACTTTTGTGCCGCCGCCAATGTGTTTGCCCGCACCCTCGCGGCTGATGATCCCCCGGTTATTCACCTTGCCGATGGAAGTGATAGACGTAATCCCGTCACCCATGGAATAGCAGAGCGCAATACCTTCGATCTCGTCGATCGGGCAGAGCCGGGAGAGAGTGTTTATTGAAAAATCTTTGGCAGTCTCCCGCGAAATTTTGAACTGTCCATGCTCTCCGGCAAACCGCATCGCGGTTGTGCCGTGATCAATCCCGATAAACATAGCAGTAATCCTATAGCATGGATGACATATTAGGTATTGATGTTTGATGTGGTAACAGGGGGAGCCGGGTTCATCGGTTCGCACCTGGTTGACACGCTCGTTGCACAGGGTAACGAAGTTTTGGTGATTGACTCGCTCTGTGCAGGGCGCAAAGAGACGATTGCACGGCACCTTGATTCCTGCAAGGTCCGGTTTTTACAAAAAAATCTCCTTGCCGACGGCTGGCAGGACTCGATTGAAGGAGCAGACCGGCTTTTTCACCTTGCGGCAGATCCTGATGTCCGCCAGAGTGCGGTGAACCCTGACCCCACGATGCAGAACAATATCATGGCAACGTACCGGGTGCTCGAAGCCATGAGGCTGCACCATGTCCCCGAACTGGTGTTTACTTCGACATCCACGGTCTACGGCGAAGCAGCAGTTATTCCAACACCGGAAAATTATACTCCGCTCGAACCAATCTCCGTATATGGGGCGAGTAAACTTGCCTGCGAGTCACTGATCTCGGCATACTGCCACTCATTTGGTATGAAGACATGGACATTCCGGTTTGCCAATATCATCGGCTCCCGGAGTGGGCACGGGGTTATCACAGATTTCATAAAAAAACTGGAGCAGAATCCCAACGAGCTCGAGATCCTCGGTGATGGGAAGCAGACCAAGTCCTATCTCGAAGTCCATGAGTGCGTTGCGGCAATGCTCTTTGCCGTAGGGCATGCCCGGGGCACGGTTAATACCTTCAATGTCGGATCTGAGGATTGGATCGATGTGAAGTGTATCGCTGATATTATCACTGAAGAGATGCACCTCCCTGACACGAAGTTCCGGTTCACGGGCGGCGAACGCGGGTGGGTTGGCGACGTGCCGAGAATGCAGCTCTCGGTTGAAAAGATTAAGGCACTGCGCTGGAAACCCCAGCTGGGTTCCTGTGAGAGTGTGCGGATTGCCGTGCAGGCAATGCTTGCGGAACGATAACGAGGCAGTACCATGAAATATATCGTCATTTGCGGGGATGGCATGGCAGATGAGCCCATTGCTTCGCTTGGCAATAAGACCCCGCTCGAATATGCCAGGACCCCGAACATGGACCGAATGGCACGTGAGGGTGCATGCGGGTTGCTGCGCACCATCCTGGAGGGTTTTGAAGCAGGCAGCGATATCGCCAACATGTCTATTCTTGGCTATGCCCCTGAGAAGTACTATACCGGCAGGGGACCGCTTGAAGCACTGAGTATGGGTGTTGACCTTGCACCGGGCGATGTGGCGTACCGCTGCAACCTGGTGACGGTGGAGGACAACACCATGGTGGATTTCTCTGCAGGTCACATCTCCAGCGAGGAGGGAGCAGAACTTTTTGCCTCTCTCCAGCAGGAAATTCCTGAAGTTATGCTCAAAGCCGGGGTCAGCTACCGCAACCTGCTCGTGGTCCATAAGGGAGAAGGAGCAGCGTCAACCCCTCCGCATGATATTGTCGGGCAGGGAATCTCTCCCTACCTACCCAAGGGAGGCGATGCGGAATTGCTCCTGCAATGCATGGAGAATAGCCGCCATGTGTTTGATCGTCATCCGGTAAATGCAGCCCGTAAAATTGCAGGGAAACGCATGGCCACCCGGATCTGGCCCTGGAGCGGAGGGCACAAGCCGGCCTTTCCCCTCTTCTCCCGGAAGTACGGGAAGAACGGCGGCATCATATCAGCAGTCGACCTTTTACAGGGGATTGGGTGCTGTGCAGGTATGGAAGTGATACGGGTTCCGGGTGCAACCGGGTTTCTTGATACGGATTACGATGCAAAAGCGCGTTACGCACTCGCCGCGATGGGGCATCTCGACTTCCTCTACCTGCATATAGAAGCACCCGATGAAGCCGGGCACATGGGCAGTATTGAGGAAAAAGTAAAAGCGATCGAGCGGGTGGACACTGCTGTCGGGATGATTCTTGATAATTTTGACGGTGTTGTAGCCGTACTGCCGGATCATCCTACTCCGATCCGGGCAAAGACACATACCCGTGATCCGGTACCCTTTGCAGTGCTGGGGAAAGAAACTGATAGTACCCGGGAATTCTCCGAATCGGCAGCTCAATCTGGCGGGCTCGGGATGAAAAACGCGGTGGATTTCCTGAGCTTCTTATTCAACTAAGGTAGTGCGGCATCAGTACCCTGCTTCATCACCAATCAGTGGGGGTAACTTTCATCATCTGCCGCACACCTGCTCGTTCTTTTTCTTTGTTTAATGATATAGATTTGTCCGCTGATCCTTAAAGAACCGGGTTGTATTCCGGGGTTTTTGGTCCAGTATTCTCATGTTCCAAAAGGGCACCTGAAAGAATAGAGATTGAAGATCAGTGATGTCTCCAGGCATGGGAGGGAACATGAATCTCAAACCGGGCGCCTTTGCCCGGTTTCCCGGTCTCAATGATAAAAATCCCGGTCACTGCTAATATCTCGCGGGATAGTGTGAGGCCCAGCCCGGTATTTTTTCCGTACCCGCGTTTGAAGATCAGTTCCTTTTCTTCATTTGCAACATCTACACCCTTGTCTTCAAATACCACAACCCGTTCCCCGTTTATCGGTTCCTGACAGAATATCCGAATCAGGGTTAGCGGTTTCCCGTGTATCAGCGCATTTTCGAGCAGGTTATAGATCACTTTTACCGTGAGCGGGTCGGCATCGATATCGATAGATTCAACCTGCGAGGTGATCTTCACTCCTTCGTGTGCCAGGTCGCTGACTGCCTGGATAGATCATCGGTCCAAGCGCCTGCCAGACTGGCTGGTGTATGCCTATATCCTCATACTGGCTGGAAAACTGAAGATGGCTGGTGATCTCTTCTCGATGATCCCCATGCTCGATGTTACATAGGGGAGACATACGGGATCAGTTTCCTTCTCCTTAAGAAGTGTCAGGTACCCGCTGAGTGCGGTTATGAGGTTACTGATATCATGATGGGTCAGCTGACTTAACAAGGAGATCTTTTCATTGGCCTGCCTGAGGGCCTGTTCCGATGCTTTACGGCTGGTAATATCCCGCAGGATCAGGACAAAACCTGCAGGTTCTCCATCGGGGTCTTTTACCAGTGAACCGGTAATACTGACCACTTTGCATTGATCATAATCAAGTTCTGCCTCGATATCTGAAACCATCCCCCGCTCCAGGATTGTTACACGTATATTGTGGCATGTCGAAAGGGGGATGAATTTATAGAGAGACTGGCCGGGAAGATTTTTTTCAACCCTCTCAAAAATTCCTGCTGTTGAGGAATTACAGGTAATAATGCGACCATCCAGATCGGTAAGGATCAGGCCATCGGGCATGGTGCGGATGATATTCATTGCAGCGGACTTAGGGGTTAAGGTGAAGAGTCCGTGTTTAAGGATTGTATACGATATAATAAGGGAGAAACAGACGATACCAATAAAGACCATATTCGGGATAAATATCAGGAAAACCGGGAGAATAACCCCGGAAAGGGCCCCAAACAGAACAACAATGCCGATACCAATGCTGATGTAACCGTTCCGTCTTCGCACATTTCCCTGTCCGCGCTTATGCCATGATGAGAGTCCGACATAGAGTGCAAAGACCATCACCAGAATTAAATAGGCGGATTCTGCCTGATATGCCAGACTCCCCCGGACCGGCATATAGATGAATCCGAGTTCCGGACGATAAACTACGGTGAAAATTGATTCTGTGACCCGTTCGATAAAGGTTATTGCAAGTGCAGGCAGATAGAGAAATGCCACCAGGTACCGAAGGTTCTCCTTTTTTGCAACCGGGTGTTCGGTTAATGCGAGGACGAACTGCAGGCAGAATGCAATGGTGCGTGTCCAGAATGAACTGGCTTTAAGCCAGAACCAGACCTCGTTATATCCATGGCCCGTCCAGATGAGATACTCCCCTGCAGCCCAGTACGTAGCCATGAGCATGGTCGCTAGAAAGAGACGGTTTACGATCGATTTGGGGTTTTTTGCATAGATATACACCCCAAGACCGTACGTAATAACGGCAGATGCACGGCAGAAGGATACAAGGAGGGGGAGTATTTCCATAAATCGTTCAACTCCATACGGTCAGCAAAAAGACGGGCGATGTAATCAGGTCTTCTCCTGAACTGTTCTCATCGTAAGGCATGCCCGATGCTTAGTGACATTACCCGTCGCTATTTTCAATCTGTGTTTTCTTAAAAGAAAACACTTCATTTATTATTTTTTAGGGATTGGTATTTCAATTATTTTTGATACCTTATTTTCTATTACCGCGATTACAAGACAATAAAATCCAATGCAGTTAATACGGATCGCAGTAGAGGTGTAATGAGATGAAAAAGAACCTGCTGATGTGGGATGAAACACTCTTCCGCGACCCGGAGGTGCTGGAGATTGATTACGTTCCCGAGCAGTTCGAGTTCCGTGATGCCCAGATGCGCGAACTCGCATTCCAGATCCGCCCAGCCCTTCGCGGGGGACGGCCGTTAAATACGGTTTGCAAGGGTTTGCCGGGCACGGGAAAGACCACGAGCGTCCGGAAACTCTTTACCGAGATTGAAGAGACCACAAAAAAACTCGTGCCGGTCTACATCAACTGCCAGATCGACAACACCAAGTTTGCGATTATATCGCAGATCTACAAAAAACTCGCCGGTCATCTTCCTCCCTCATCCGGCACCTCGTTCAAGCAGGTGTTTGACGCAGTTGCCCGGATTCTTGTCAAAGACGAGATAGTACTCCTCGTAGCTCTTGATGATGCAAATTACCTCCTCTATGAAAACGAGATCAACAAGGTGCTCTACACCCTGCTCCGCTCCCATGAGGCCTACGAAGGTACCCGCATCGGCGTGATTGTGATCATCAGCGATATGGACGTTGATCTGTCGCGGGCAGTTGATGCCCGGGTCGCTTCAGTCTTCCTCCCCACCGAGATCTATTTTGCTCCTTACGGGGATGCCGAAGTTCAGGAGATTATGAAGGCGAGGGTGATGGAAGGTCTGTTCACGGGTGTGCTCAGCGATGACCTGCTCAGCCTTGTTGTTGAAAAGACCCTTGCCTACGGCGATCTCCGAGTGGGTATCGATCTCCTGAAGCGGGCCACGTTGAGCGCCGAACGTGCTGCCAGGCGTAGTATCGAACGCGAGGATATCTGCGGCGCGTACGAGATCTCGAAATACCTGCACCTCTCCTATACGGTCAAGACCTTAAAAGACGAGGAACGACAGATCCTCAGATTTTTTGCCGAGAGGAGCCTTAAGGAATCGGAGATGAACGCGGGTGATGTTTACAAATCCATCAAGGAATCGCTCTCTATTGGTTACACCCGGTTCTATGAGATCGTAAAAAAAATGGATGCGCTGCGCCTCATCAACCTCCAGTACCGCGACGGAAAAGGCAGGACCCGGATTATCACGCTTCGTTACGAGCCGGCAAAGGTGCTGGAATATCTTTCATAAAGCCAAATTCCTTTTAATGCCCCAAGCGTTTGAAAAATATTATCTATCCAAAAAACCCTCTTTTATGATACAGAGGGGTTTTTATCGATGCTGAGTGTAAACGAACTGGCACTGGAAATTTTTGATAATCTGGCCGATCTGGCTGAAGAATTCAACGCCTGCTATCATGAACTGGATAACGGGGCACGGATTGTCGACTGTGGTGTAAGTGTACGTGGCGGCTACGCAGCCGGCAGGGCTTTTACCGAGATCTGCATGGGCGGACTTGGCGAGGTCAACTTCCGCATGGGACAGATCAAGGAGTTCCCGATGCCCTTCGTTGACGTCACCACTGATTTCCCGTCGATCTCCTGCCTTGGTGCGCAGAAGGCCGGCTGGACTATCAAGGTGGGCAACTATTTTGCTATGGGCAGCGGTCCGGCCCGGGCGCTCTCCTTAAAGCCAAAGCATACCTTTGAAGTCATTGAATACGAAGATGATTACGACAGTGCAGTGATCTGCCTTGAGAGTGACCACCTGCCCAATGCAGAGGTCATGCAAAAGATTGCCGATGAATGTCATGTGGATGTGGCGAATGTTTGTGCAGTTGTTGCACCTACATCATCGATTGTCGGTTCGATCCAGGTTTCCGGTCGCTGTGTCGAGACAGCGATCTACAAACTCAATGAGCTCGGGTTTGACACAAGAAAGATCATTGCCGCTATGGGAACTGCACCGGTCCCGCCGGTGCTGGGAGCAAAACTTGCCATGGGGGTCACCAACGATGCCACAATCTACCACGGCAGGATTAACCTTACAATGAATGCACCCGAGATCAAGGACTACCTGGAGAAGATCCCGAGTAGCAGTTCCAAGGGATACGGCAAGCCGTTCAACGACATCTTCAAGGACGCAGGGTATGATTTCTATAAGATCGATCCTTCGCTCTTCTCACCCGCAGAAGTCATTATCAACGAGCTCTCAACGGGCTCTGTCTACCATGTCGGTGCAGTGAACCCTGATGTCACACTGAAGTCGTTCGGGCTTCAGTAAATTATCTTCTATTTTTTCTTCTGCTTTTTTTAAAAAACGTGAATTCCTGTGCGGAATTCATTTTTGCTTGGGATGCCCGGTAAGTTCAAGTGGATAGCAATGCAGGAATATCAGTTTGACTACAGCTGATAAACCCGGTAATAATATCCCGCACCGGGCAGTTTCTATCAGGGGGTGCTTGTGGGGGAGTGGATCTTTCTTTTAAGAATATTGTAAAGCCCTTGCTTTGTTTCTCACCGTTGGGAAATACTTCCTGTAATCCTATTTTTGGAAATTATGAGGGGGCTAAAAGATTTTCTTCCATGATCGTTGCCGGAGTTATGCGGCGGATACTGGTGGGATTGTCGGTGGGTGGTTTGAGCAGGATGGTGATTATCTGGTTGGGGACAATTGGTGCTTTAGGGTTGATGCGAATGACAAACTGCTCTTCATATTCGATCTGGTTATTGGGATTCCCTACTTCTTTTTGTACAGAAAGTATCCCCCAGCGTCCCCGGGGGGATTGCCCCGGAATCCCTCGACCGGCAAGAGGGTTTCAGTCCGGATTGCATCCGCGTATACAATAACCCGTTTTTCTATGTCCATGGATTTTATTTCTGGTGTTAGACCAACGGTAAATGTGATGGTATCGATCGTGCCCCGTGGTATGCCTAGTCCTGTCACATCCCCACAAACCTGCAACATCTGACCTGGTGGAAGGTTCCCCTGAATGTTTATTGCTGCAGGTAGTGGGATCGATGTGTCCTCTCAAAGACAACAGGCTGCGAAAACGCCAGATATCAGCACGAGGGTCAAGAAAACGAAATGCCACTTTGCCATGGATTATCCCGCCATCTGGTGTAGAGAAACTATGTGGGGTTACTTAAAAAAATAACTGTATCAGTCATAAAAAATATCCGTAATGGGTATCATCAGGTAATCCCGTTGAATGTTGGATTACCTATTCGGGTTGTGTTTAAGGGGATGGTCCATCCTGCAGAATGGCTTGTGATTCATTGAGATGTCACTTTATACCTGTCAGAGAATCTGACGTTATCTGCCACTATTGTTTTTTTGTAATCTGTGTTCCATACCTTGAAGTGAACAGTTAGCAATACTTATTCAGAATTCCATGAATGCAATCCCTCTGGATAAACAATCGCTTGACCGGCTCAAAGAAAAGACTGCGCGGCTATCAGTTCTGTCCAACACCTGCCTGGTACTGATGAAATTTGTTGCCGGGTTTGCAATAGGTTCGGTCAGCATTATTTCAGAAGCTATCCACTCCGCAATGGATCTGATCGCTGCAGTGATCGCGTTTTTCTCGGTGCGGAAATCCGCAGAGCCCCCGGATGCCGCACATTCATTCGGACACGGAAAGTTCGAGGATATATCGGGTCTTGTTGAAGCTCTGCTTATATTTGTCGCAGCGATCCTGATCATCAGGGAGGCTTTAATAAAACTGCTGGGTGAACCTTCCGAACATTTCACCCCGGAATTGCTTATTTTCGGTATTGCTGTCATGGGTATATCGGCACTGGCTAACTGGTATGTCTCTCAACGGCTCATGAAGGTGGCAAAACAGACTGAGTCCATTGCGCTCGAAAGCGATGCATGGCACCTGCGGACAGATGTATATACTTCGCTCGGTGTGTTCTGCGGTCTTATCCTAATCCTCCTGACGGGTATCACCATATTCGACCCGCTCTTTGCTCTTGGTGTTGCGATTGTGATCCTGAAGGCTGCATATGATCTCTCGGTGCGATCATTTTCCGATCTCATCGATCACAGTCTGCCTGACGAGTATGAAAAACGGATCCGGGAGATCATCTGCGAGCATGCAAATGATTATGCCGGATTCCATGACTTAAGAACCCGGCGTTCGGGGCCGGAGGTATTTATTGAGTTCCATCTCGTGGTACCCGGCAAGGTAACGGTCTACCAGTCCCACGATCTTGCGGATCATCTGGAATCTGATCTCATGACTGAGTATCCCCGGGCGAATATAACCATCCACATAGAACCGTGCAATGAAGGGTGCACCCGGTGCGGTCCGTTCTGTAATTTTTATAAACATGCAGATCTGCCTGCTCCCCTCAAAGAGCATGATCTGTAAGCATGACCTGTAAAAAAAAGTATAGCGTTTTTTTTTTTAATTTTTTAATGTGCACAAATATATGAATAAAAAAAATTATTCTGACCGTTTCATCATGAGCAGGAAGGGCAACAGTAGGACGATTGCAAAGACAATCCAGAAGTTGCCAAAGAGATAGAGCAGCTGTTCTCGCCACTGATCATAAAACCGGATCTCAAACGCACGGATCTTATTCCACTGGATAAGTGTAGTATTGTCAGCAAATCGCGTGACATTAGCGGTCGGGTTTATGCTGGTAAGCAGGGGATTTCTCACATCAAGTTCTGCTGGGAGAGTTACACTTACATTATACGGTTTGTCGTATTCAGCCTGCAGGGTATTATCCTTAAGTGGGGCGACGTACGATACGGTATAGTTGCCGCGCAAAAATGTTATCGCCGATGGTCTGCCCCAACCCTTGCTCCAGTTGAACTCGCACGATGGGGAACAGTTCCCGGTCAGAGTCACATTGTCAACATTGATGACAACGTTCTCACCCAGAAAACCGACATCGGCAAACTCATAACGGTCTGTATCGGAGATCTCAACGGAAGCAGTGTATGCTGTTCCGTTAGGTAAAATCTTGTAATCTACCGATAATGCACCCGCAGCAGGAATAGCCGCCAGCAGGATTACAAGTGCAGCGCAGAGAGCAGTGAGGGCAGATCGGCGTCGATCTCGGTCGGGGGTTCGCATTGTTTGATCACCGAATCCGGATCCTTGAGCAGATGTCCGGTCACCACACAGACGATCTTCTCGTTCCGGTCAATCATTCCGTTCTCTACCAGTTTGCGTATACCGGCAACTGATGCCGCCGATGCCGGTTCGACACCGATCCCCTCTTTACGGGCGAGATCGCGCTGCATACGCAGGATCTCCTCATCGGTTACGGTTTCAGCGAGCCCCCCGGTCATACGGATTGCCACCAGGGCCTTTTCTGCATTGACCGGTGCTCCGATTCGGATGGCAGTTGCGATGGTCTCGGGATTTGCCTCGGGTATCACTACCGGCAGGTTCTCGCGGATAGCCCGTACAATCGGGCTGGAACCCTGCGCCTGGATGCCGGTCATCATCGGCAGCTGGTTGATGAAACCGAGTTCCTGCAACTCCAGAAATCCTTTGTATACAGCAGAGATATTTCCTGCATTTCCGACCGGGAGGACGAACCGGTCGGGTATTTCACCGAGCTGGTCGAGCGCTTCAAACCCGATAGTCTTCTGGCCTTCCAGCCGGTAGGGATTGATGGAATTGAGCAGGTACAGTCCATGGGACAGGCAGAGATCGTGGACCATCTCAAGTGCACGATCAAAATTACCACGGATGGAGATGACTTTTGCGCCATGCATCAGGGCCTGCGCGACTTTGCCGACAGCGACTTTTCCTGCGGGAAGCAGTACTACAGCGGGAATTCCTGCCTTTGCCGCATAGACTGCAAGGCTGGCTGAAGTATTGCCGGTACTCGCGCAGGCCACACTCTTCTTGCCGAGCTGGACTGCCATCGATACACCGACGGTCATACCCCGGTCCTTGAATGAACCGGAGGGGTTCATGCCCTCATGTTTGGCATAGAGGTGAGGCAGCCCCATCTCCTCTCCCAGTTTTTTCAGGTGATAGAGTGGTGTGCCGCCTTCGTGAAGTGTAACGGGCGGTATTGTGACCGGCAGCAGTTCCTTATAACGCCAGACCGAGAGCGGTCGCTGGTTCCAGGTTGCCCTTGAAATCGAAATTTCATCCAGCGGGTATTTCACGGCGAGCAGATGGCCGCATTTTGTACAGTTATAGAGGATCTCGTCAGTGGGATACGTGGCTCCACAGTTAACGCACACGAGATGGTACATGGAATAGTGTTGTGCTGCCAGATACATATAGGCGTGCGGTTTTCCGACCCCTTCGTTATGATGCTATCATGCAGATCACTTCTCTGTCAGAAGGGAATGGTAAAGAGCATCCTTACGATCGCTTTCTACCGGGAGAGCTGATTGTGCTGCGGTGACCTCTGCCAGATCGAGATCTATAAAGAGCAGCTGCCCGGCTTCATTCGCACGGCTGATGATAGTGCCGTGGGGATCTGCTGCTATGGATGAGCCGGAATACCGGTCAACCGGTGTAGTTCCGGTCGTATTCACACCGATCACATACATCTGGTTCTCTGCTGCCCGCGCCTGGATAAAGAGTTCCCAATGCCGGATGCGGCTCGCTGGCCATGCTGCGGGTACAAACACTACCTGCACACCTTTCTGCGCATAGATGTGGAAGAGTGACGGGAACCGGAGATCATAACAGATCGCAAGCCCGCAGGTCAGCGGGCCTAGAGGGAAAATGCCCAGATCAGTTCCTGGTATAAAGTGCTCGTTCTCCTTTGCAGGTGAAAACAAATGAATTTTTGAATATGTGGACAGAATCCGGCCATCGTTTCCGATTATTACCGAAGTATTTTTCGGGTAAGGGGATGATGCCTCGCGGAGCGAACCGATTACCGCGATCCTGTTCGCTTTTGCATAGGTCTGCAGTCGGGTGACGATGTTCCCTGTACAATCCTGCACATTTTTTTTGGATAATGGATCCCAGCCGGTAGCAAACTGTTCGGGGAAACATATCAGCTGCGCACCGCATGCTGCCGCATGGGTGATAAACCCTTCCGCTTTCTCCAAGGTTTTCTCAGGGTCTTCCCATACACTGGAGAGTTGGGCACTGCACACCCGGATAGTCCCGTCCTGATCCTTGATGGGATCGCTACTGCCTGGCATTGTCCTTCTGTTCCCCGTAGATGATCAGGATTGCGCTCATGACGATCAACAAGGCTGTGGTGAGCAGGAGAAACGGGGCAATACGGATGATTATTCCTAAAAGCAGCGCCGCAATGATGGTACCTGCAGCAGTGATACTGCTCCCGATCAGCACCAGACCTACCGATGTAAGATCCCAGTCATTCATAGTTATCCTCCCGAAAGAAACGGAAATGCGAGCCGGATACCATTGATCACAAACTGTACCGCAATCGCGATAAGCAGCATGCCCATCAGACGGTTGATTGCCCGATATTCCCTCTGTCCTATTTTCGTCAGGATATAATCTGAATTTCGCATCATATAACAGGTGAGCACGATTGAGATGGCGATCGAGACCAGAACAATTCCAATAGCGACTGGTGTCATGGTGGTTGCTTCATCCATCAGCACAATTGTTGTGGTAATTGCACCCGGCCCGGCAATCATGGGGATGGCAAGAGGCATAATTGAGATGTCCTCGGTATCCCGTGACTCGTACTTCTCTGTTGCTGTCAGTTTTGTCCGGGATGTTTTTGCATAGATCATTTCCATACCAATCCCGAATAACAGGATTCCACCGGTAATCCGGAAGGCTTCAAGGGTTATCCCAAATAGCTGAAGGATCCAAGTCCCGATAAGCGCCACGATGAGCAGGATTAAGAATGCATACCGGCATGCATCGCGGGCTACTGCATCCCGTGCAGATCGGACCATATTTGTTGGAGGGAAACATAGATCAGGGTCGCGCCAAGGGGATTGACAATAATAAGGATGGATGAGATGAATAACAGGGCAAAACTGAGGCCATCTTCTGCCATTATGCAATAGTGCGTTGTCAATGAGTAATAGATATTATGATATCCCGGATAAACCGCAGAAAAAAAAAAAAGAAAAAATCAGTATTCGTATATCACAGATTCGTCAATCCGTGTATACGTGAAGAGTTCAGCGGTTTTGAAGTGGATCGCAATTTCTTTGGCGGCACTTTCGGGTGCATCCGAAGCATGGATAACATTCCGGCCGATATCGATACCGAAATCGCCCCGGATTGTTCCCGGCATGGCTTCCTGCGGATTTGTAGCACCAAGCACCTTGCGGACGATTGCTACCACATTCCTGCCTTCCCAGACCATGAGGAAGCAGGGTCCCCCCATGATATATTTCTTTAAAGAAGGAAAGAAGGGTTTTGAAAGGTGTTCCTTGTACTGCTCCGTCACTCTTGGTTCAGGAAGAACCTCAAATCGGGCAGCAACAAGTTTCAATCCTTTTGATTCGAGCCGGGAAACAATCTCTCCGACAAGACCGCGCTGGACGCCGTCGGGTTTTATCATGACAAATGAGCGGTCCATGGATGCTCACTTTTTGCCTAATGCTTTCTTGCCGGCAGTGGTCCACTCAACACGGCGGGGAACCCTACCGAGTTTGTGGTTGTTCTGGCACTTCGAGCTGCAGAAATACATGACCGACCCGTCTTTTTTAACATACATTTTGCCGGTGCCGGGCTCAACCGGGCCGCCGCAGAAAGTGCAGACATAGCGTTCTACCATAGTTTAGCGCCTCGACATTTTCTTTGCTTCGCGTTCGGTCTCGAGGAGCATAATGACATCCCCTTCGCGGATTGGACCGACCGTATTGCGGGTAATGATCCTGCCCTTGTTGTTACCGTCGAGGATACGGCATTTGACCTGCATTGCCTCACCGTGCATGCCGGTTGAGCCAATAACCTCGATCACTTCGGCTGGCGTTGCATCTTCTGCCATAGTGATATCCTCACGCCTTCAGCGCGGTCAGCTGCTTTGCAAGGTCGTCGATCGTTTCTTTTGCCTTACCGGGCTTGACGATTGCTGCTGCTGCCGATCCAACATCCAGACCGCTTGCGGCGCCGACATCATTCTGCTTGTTGATGAAGATATAGGGTATCTTCTTCTCTTCGCAGAGAGGAGCAAGGTGCATCACGATCTCTTCGGGTTCGACATCTGCACCAATAAGGACGAGAGCTGCGATACCGCGCTCAATGGCCTTGGTTGCCTCGTTGGAACCTTTCTTGATCTTACCGGTGTCTCGTGCAACTTCAAGGGCTTCAAGAGCCTTGTTCTGAAGCTCTTCTGAAGCTATTGTTTTTACGTAACCTTTTGACATAACTCACCTCATTCAGGAGTAGCGTTCTCCTTCATTACTCATCAGTCAGCATTGATGCCATGATGTAGCCATATTATTACGACAATAACTGAAATAAAGGTTTGTGCCTGACGGGTCAGCCGGCCCTTTGTGCACTGTATTTTTAACAGGATAATTGCCGGTGTTTATCCTGAAAAACGGTAAATATCGGTTCCCGCTACAGAATACACCCGTTCAAGACCCGTAGTTGAGATATTTACGTTGTAGCGCTCGCGCTCTGCATCACCCACGTAGAGGAGTGTGGCCTGGTATTTTTTCATTAAGGGGATTGTCCTGTCCGGCTGCTCATAGATCGCCCTGATGTCATTGTTCCGCGTACTGAACCACCCGGTATCATCGCCACGCCACATGAACTCATGGAAAGGCATGCCTATAATCCCAGGAATGCCTGTAAAAGATGAAACACGCGAGTAATACGTGTAGTCTCCCCCCTCGGCCTCAACAAGTATCTCGTTACAGGGAAGAGCGCGCAGGTAGGCAACTGCCGGGGCATCAGATGGATGTGAATCTCCGATATAAGCCAGTCCATCCAGGGTATGGGTTCCATAACTGATTGTAAAAGGCACCAGAAATGGTACAATAAAAAGTATGCCAATAATGGTAATGGCAAGTACTGCCGATTGCCGGGCGGGCGGGACCGGAATTTTCCCCCATATCTCCAGCCAGTTCCCAGCCATGGCAAACGCGGCAATGCCGAGCAGGATCCATGCTGGGAGGTAACATTTGAAGACCGTGTTCATCCGGAAATACGTGTCGCCCATGTTATCCTTGATGTAGAACAATTCGCAGAAGATTAAAATAGCGAGACCGAGAATGGCGAGCAGCTCTGCGCAGTCAGTCTCTCTATTTTGTGCCATTCGTGCTATAAGGTAAGTAGCTGGAATCACTGCAATCGCTGCGGCGGTGTAGCCTATGAGTGCAAAGGGCAGTGCAACCAGCAGCAGGTACGGGCGCTTAATGATATCCTGGATAAGAAATACAAAAAAGAGTGCAATGAACCAGCCGTTTACGAGGAGAAATTTGAACGGGTTCGAGGGTGTCTGCACTACGGATAGTCCTCCGGTGTGGGTCTGTAACTGCAGGTAGAAAGGCAGGTAGCAGAGGATGGCAGCGGGAGGAACGGTAACAAGCAATGCCCACGAGATGCTCGGGAACCAGTCTTTCCTGCATCTCCAGAGAATCAGTGCACCAAAGACAATGGTGATCGGGGCATAGATCAGCACGTCCCAGGTATTGAACAGGGGCATGGAGCCAAGACTGAGTGCGGCCAGTATGCAGAGAAGCCATTTTCCCCGGGATTCGAGCGATTCCCACCGCTGGTAGGCGAACAGGAGCAGGAAGAGTAAGAATACCTGGTTGAAGATGGAAATTACATGGGCATGGACATCCCCCCAGATGAATGAGAAGAGGGGGTACTCATTGATGGTATTGGTTATCGTCCGCGTGCTGTCCCACAATACTGTATTCATCGCTTTACCCTGCACTAACTGGTAAACAAACGAAGGGTTCGGTAAGAAGAAGATAACAAGCGGGAGCCAGCGGAACCGGTTAAGCACCAGTGTGCCAATAGCGTATACGTTCACTGCTGCGATGCCAAAGACGGTGGGGAGCGCGAGGTTGAACGCGATGTTTGACGGAACACCGCTCACAATCACTAGGCACCCGAACATCCAGTACCCGAGATAATAGTAGATATTCAATGTTCCCCCGGCAAACCACGGATCAAGAGGGGGGACAATGGGCGCTCGTATCACCGATGCGAGAAATGCATGGTCCATGAACTTTTCTGCATAGGAGATGGTAGGATTGACAAACCGCACATCGAGCATTAATAAAAAGCAGAGGAGGAAAAGAACCTCCCAGTGCCACTCTTTTTTCAATTCGTCAATGATGTAATCATGATGCCAGATATGATATACGAGCAGAGCCAGAAATGGCAGCAGGGCAAGTTGAACCGGTAGGTGACTTAATCCGCAATACCATGAGAGAATAGTGAAAATAAGAAGCGAGGCAGAGAATGCAGCAGGAAATGCAAAATCCCCAAACGTCTTTTTTAACGACGGGTAAAGGGAGATCTGGATCAGTGTGAGGACAAGCAGCCAGCTGATGACCAAAACGATCTGCTGTTCAACGGCCAGTTGTATCATCTCCGTCAAATTTTGTGTTAAATGTATTTTTAATGTTTGGAATTACCCAGTCGCCGAAGTAATAGATCGAGACAATGCCCCCAGCAAGAGTTACAAGATTTTTGAGAAGGTGGTCAATAACTGCGATAAGGGTTGCAATTGCCGGTGAAACCCCCGCTAGTCCGAATGTGATGGCAAGTGCGAGTTCATATGTGCCAACTCCCCCGGGAGTGAGTGGAACTGCTTTTACAAGGTTGCCGATCACAATGGCAAGAACGATGATCGCAAAGGGAATCTGTTGCTGGAACATCATCACTACGGTGTAACAAACAAGGATGTCCAAAAGCCAGATCACAAGGGAGGAACTTCCCAGCAGTACGATGGACCGCAGAGTAAGTGATGCCCGTTTGATCTCGTGAAGCATGGTGAGGATGATCTGGATATACCGGTTTTCTGATGAACATTTACCTATGAACAGCAAAACGATAAAAAAAACCAAACAGGCAATGATCGGCACGAAAATGATAATATAAAATTCTGATCGTGCATTGAGGACGAACAGGAGGGATACTGCCCCAAGAAGTGCGATGGTGACGATATCAAAAACCCGTTCCACAACAAACGAAGAAACGCCTTCTGAGTACGTGGTGTTGTATTCATGTTTCAGGATGAACACCCTTACAAAATCTCCCAGTCGTGCAGGCACGATCAGATTTACCGTCTGGCTAACGAAAATGCAGGCTGTCGCAACTGTGATACTGACCGTATAATTAAGACTTTTGAGGATGGTATGGTATCGCCAGCCTCTCAACCACCATGCGACAAGGCAGATGATGACTCCTGCTGCCAGATATTCTGGCACCATGTGCTGGAGTGCTTCGACCAGATCTCCCCATACGCGGTAGAGCATATATGCGACAATTCCAATGGCGAAGATTGTGGGAACAATGACTGCGCTAATTTTTTTGTACATGTATCTGCCACCACAGTCGCAGGATGGAGGATCCCATCTCAAAGACATCTTTTATTTTTACCGTAGTTCCCTTCCCTGCCCGCCAGTGTACAGGAAATTCAGTAACCGGGTAGCCTTTTCGCTGAACCCTGACAAGGATCTCCGTGTCCCAGAACCAGTGATCAGATTTTATTGAAGGTAGGAGGGGTATGATAAGAGTTTTGTCAAAACTCTTAAATCCGCATTGGTGGTCAAAAACCCTGCTGCCAAGAAAAAGCCTGACAAGTAAATTGTAAGTCCGGCTTGCAATTTCCCGCCCGCCCGTACGTACAATATCGCTGGCAGGCATCAGTCGCGATCCTGTTGAGATTGCAGCCCCGTTCCGGATAGCTGCGATCAGCTCGGGAAGATGGCGCATATCCGTGGCGAGATCGACGTCATAATAACAGACAATCGCTCCCTTTGCTTCGCGGATCGCCCGGTTGAGGGCTTTTCCTCTCCCGAGGCGGTTATCACTGTGTAAAAGCCGCACCCGCATATCCCGTGTTGCATATGCCTGTACAAATTCTGCACAACCATCATTACTACCGTCCTCAGCCACGATTATCTCAAAATTGCCCGTAATTGTTCCAAGCATCTCAATCGATCGCGGGATGGCAATCTCAAGTGAATCACGGTCATTATATACAGGAATAATTGCCGTAACTTCAGGATCCATCGTGGGCACTCCGCACGTTTATACACGCTGCAATTTCCAGCCCGGCCCGGATTGATCCTTCCATACTTCGCTCGGGATAATTGGGCTGGGAAAACATTCCTGCCAGATAGAGTCCTTTCTGCTCGTATGCAGGGATCAGCAAGCGGTAGCCGGTTGTATATACGGGACCTGCTAGGGGATCGATGGCCATCCTATGCCAATGGATTTCTTTTGGAGCAACGGAAAAACGGTTGCAGAAGTCATCGAGCATACGGTGGTTCAACTGTGCTGGAACGGTACCGGAAAAATATGATGCCAGGTAAACGATATGCTCACCATAACGCTCCTGTGCTATGAAGTTCGTATGAGTAACGACAGCCCCGTATGGTGCAGCATCCTTCATGTTCAGCCAGTAAATTCCCTGTGTCACGTGTCGGTCCATGCCAAGGGTCATGCATGCAGCGCCCTGGTAGGGAATCCTTTGCATCGTGGGCCCACCCGCTTTTTCAAGTTCCTGTGGCGGGATTGTCGAGATAACGGCATCGTAGCGGCAGTCATTTACCGTCCAGTATCCATTTTCATGAATAATTGATGAGACCGGTTGTTGTTTTCTGATCTTTCCGCCATTTTTTTCAATGGATTGTTCCAGGGCATCGATGAGCAGGTGAAAACCTCCGTTGAGGTAGCCGAGATGTTCTCCTGCAGCTCCACGATTTGAGCGTATGGCGATCCGGCTCATAAACCACGCAGCCGATACCTCTTTTCTCTGCTCCCCGAATTTACTCTTCAAGAGCGGTTCGAAAAACGAAGTATAGAGATTCTCTCCGAGATGGTCAATGATATACCGGTCTGCCGGGATGTCATCCAATGCGTTGAGATCGGCGTTTTTTGCCGTTAACGTAAGATACGCAAGTCGGGCTTTGTCAACAATGGAGAGTTCAGGATAACGCAGGATTTCGATAGGTGTGTTGAGGGCATAGATCTTATTACGTGCATAATAGCCGGTTGTGCCCGTCTTCCATTCAAGTTTTTCAGAGAGGCCCAGTTTATCGATGAGGGCAAACAGATGCGTATCGGTGGAAAAACAATGGTGATAATAGCGTTCGATCCAGTAATCATTGATAGGATAGGATGAAAGACACCCCCCAAGGAAGGGCATTTTTTCAAAAATATCAACTTCATGTTCCCCCGATAGAGCATGAGCTGCAACAAGCCCGGTCAATCCTCCCCCGATAATCCCAATCTTCATGATAAATATTCTATAGTATTTTTCAGGGCGAAATGAAAAATCCTCCGCACACAAATGGAAATTTTCTGTTGTACCCTCGAAGATTTTATAAGAAAGTTTTTGTATTGTCGAATTAAAGGTTCATACGAGCAAAAGGACTTAAAAAGAAGTAAAATAACATAATTATCTCTTAGCCCATTGGATGGTGTCACCAGATGCGTGTATTTTTCATAGGATTCGGCCAGGCGGGCGGCAAAATTGTTGATATGTTCATTGAGCAGGATAAAAAGCTCGGTACCAACAGTTTCAGAGGCATTGCCGTTAACACTGCACGAACCGATCTGATGGGATTAAAAAATATCGAGATGAAGGACCGGATTCTCATAGGTCAGACAATGGTCAAAGGCCACGGTGTAGGCACCGATAACGTGACCGGTGCACGGGTCACTGCCGATGAAATTGACAGCATCATCAGTGCTATTGACATGAGAGGTACTCATGATGTGGATGCATTTGTCATCGTCGCGGGTCTTGGAGGCGGTACGGGTTCTGGAGGATCACCGGTTCTTGCCCGCCATCTCAAACGAATTTACCGTGAACCTGTTTATGCTTTGGGAATTATTCCGGCACCCGAAGAAGGCCGGCTCTATTCTTATAATGCGGCGAGAAGCCTGACAACCCTTGTAAATGAGGCCGACAATACATTTATTTTTGATAATAGTGCCTGGAAAAACGAAGGAGAAAGTGTAAAAACTGCATTTAACCGGTTGAACAATGAAGTGGTCCGGCGTTTTAGTGTGCTCTTCCGTGCGGGTGAAGTCAGCAAGATGGGTGTCGGTGAGATGGTAGTTGATTCGAGCGAGATTATCAACACCCTTCGCGGCGGTGGAATCACTTCAGTTGGTTATGCGATCAGCGAGGTTATGAGCAAAAGCTCGAAAGACAAACGTGGAATTTTTTGGGGATTAAAGGATAAGTTCGGGCCAAAGAAAGAGGCAAACGAGGAAGCCCTGATGGGTGAGGACAAGTCTGCAAAAATTATCTCCCTCGTGCGTCGGGCGATGTTGGGAAGACTTACCCTCCCCTGCGATTACTCTACTGCAGAGCGTGCACTTGTCCTTATTGCCGGCCCTCCGAGCGAGATGGACCGGAAAGGTATTGAAAAGGCAAAGAGCTGGGTAGAGGAAAATATCGCCGGTGTTGAAGTGCGTGGCGGGGATTACCCGGTGAACAGTGAATATGTTGCCGTAGTGGTGATGCTGGCCACCGTTGGCAATGCACCACGAATTAAAGAGCTTCTTGATATCGCAAAGGAAACAAAGGAAGATGTTATAAAGTCAAAGGAGAAAAAATCGAATATGTTTGAAGAAGGTATTGATCCGTTATTCGAGTGAGGTTGACAATGAAGGGATTTAAAACGTGGATTATAGTAACTGTAATTGTTTTATTCTGTATTTCGGCTGCATCTGCATTTTCTGTATCATCGGTCTCAATTGATCCTTCGGGATCATTGATTCCTGGCACCCCGGTTACAGTATCGTATAAAGTAGAAAACTCAGGAATATTTCCTTCTGGGGATGATCTCCAGTTCTATACCGATCTTGATAATCCCCTGTGGACTTACACCATCATAGTGAACGGTGTTGAAAATACACGTCCGGCAGTGGGTGGACGCACCCTTACCATCACGGGTTTTGAACTTTCCTACAAAGCTGCGGATGAAGTTTCTGTGAGAGCAACCCTCGAAGGCAAAGCGCCGACGGTCACTGAAACGGCAAATAAAACAATTATCCGGATACAGGAAATGGGTACTAACAGGGTTGCGATTACATCAACAAAGGTAGAAAAAATTGCAAAAGTGATCAATACCGGTGAAGTGTCCGCTGCCATTGCAGCCCGGGATGCAGATCTTCAGACGTATCGAACTCATATTGATGAAAAATCTGTATTAGACATTGATACCTCTGCAGCAGAGGCAAAATATAATGAAGCGAAACAGAAGATTGATTCTGCACGTGCCCGCCCTTCGACCCAGTATACAGAAGCATTGGCTGATCTGACTGCCGCACAGACAAGTATCAGTGATGGTGAAAAAGCGCTTGATCAGGCATGGGCAGAGAATGAGGTTGCCGCAGCGCAGATCCCTATCAACAACGTTGATGGTGTGATCGCATGGTTCAAAGGCAACCAGAGCACGGCAAATGACCAGCAACTTCCGTCAATTGTCACGAAACGGGAAGTAGCAGTCAGTTACATATCCACGGCAAACGATCAGATCGCCAGCGGAGAATATTCACAGGCCCGGGCAAAAGCACAGGAAGCCTATACTAAAGGAAATGAATCGTATAACGACGCTCTTGCACGCCAGAAACAGCTGATGTCTGGATGGAGTTTCTCTCTTCCTCAGATTCCCGGTGGAATCTTTATTGTGTTAGGTGTTATTGTTGTCATTCTGGTTGCTGTGGGCATTGTTATATATCAAAAACGTTCCCGCTGGGACGAGCTCGGATAATATATTTTCCTTTTTTTTATGGGCATATTGTTTTTTGGTGGAAATTTTTTGAGCAATAGGGCGATCTATGCCCCTGTTTTTTCCCGTTTAACTAATGTTTAGGTGTGATTGACTCTCGGTTCCTATCCTTTTGAGGATGTCACCTTTGGGAAAACTTCCCGTAATGGTATCTCCAATCAATATTATAAGCGGGTAAAAACTCCCTCTGTTTGTAGTGATTTTTTCTTGTGATTCACATTCCTCTTTAGTAAACATTTACAGTGAAGGAAAAAATGAGAATAACGTGTAATATTTGAAATGAAATTGAAAGTTATGGTAATTTTCACTTATTTAAAGGACCGAATTTCTATTGTTTGAAATAGGGGCTCATTCTATTCACCAAAAACATATTCTGTTGTGTATGTAGTGACGGTTCTAATAATAATCCAAAAATGTTCTAAAATAACCGGGAGTTATTGTATCCTAGTCACTTAAGAGAAATTCTATTCATTGTGGATTAATATTTTGTTAAGAAGTCTTTTAACAGTAATCCAATGGAAAATCTAGTTAGGCTTATTGTCATACACCTTCCTATCCCTTTTTAAAAAAATATTTAGACTGTTTTTCGAAGGGTAAAAACATCTATGTTAATACTTCCCATCTTCCCATCCCTGTTGAGATAGTAATCTATCAACCGTTTATCATTATCGTAGAATGAGAACCAGTAACTTAGTTTATAGGTTTTTTTGTCATAATCTTCGATAACCGGGTAGCTTTCGGTATCGTGGAGAATAATTACACCGGGATTTTTTTCTGTTAGTGCACTTACATCCGCTCGATCACCATAAAATATTATTTTTTTCCAGCGATCGCCACGATAATACCATGGGAGTGGCCAGTAATCTTTTGATGCGATAACAACGTTGTTGGAGGCATCAATTAACTTCATAACCTCACGCATATCTTCAGAGTTCTGTACCTGGACAATCGGCTCATTGATATCCACGGGAATAAATGCGACATGCCATGTCATTACTACAAGGAAGATGCATCCAACAAGTGCAAATGCGATCTTCTGCCAGTTCAGCTTGTATACTGCGACAAAACACATAGGGAGCAGCTGGTGGATGAGCAGCCAGGGTACTTTTTCCCCGACATATGCATAGAATGCCATGGTCAGGATCATCCAGTAAATACAGAACCGGAAAAATTCGTCAGATTTTGAATAACTTGGGCAGGGATTTAGTAACTGATGGAGACTAATTTCGGCAAGATATCCGGTTGTCAGGGAAAGTTTGCGTGTTAAAATAATATTTTTTAACCGTTTGAATGCAAGAGAGAGATCAATGCCCTTAAGGATGAACTGTAGCGTACCGATGATGGCAAGGATAAAGATCGGCAGTTCATACAGGAGATAAAAGGGGATATAGAAGTAAAACGGGCCGCCAAGACGCTGCTGGTTGTGCATGTCAATCCAGTGCTCAACGGCTTTATACCAGCCGGTTGTATTCGTCTCAAAGTGAACACCTGGGACCGTTATCTGGAAGTTTTGCCCTACCAGTGTTTCGGGATGAGCTCCGAATCCTGTATAGAGCACGCTCATTATTGCAGTGACAAGGATCAACCCAATTACCAGATCCCGTTTCCATGAGGTTGGCAGGGTAAAGGTACCTCTCCATGTAGCGAAGATGAAAAATGAAGCGAAGATCAAGAGGATCACTGGCATCTCTTCCTTACAACTAAGGGCTCCCGCCATCGCTACAGCTGCAATGAGTGCAAATCTGATCTGCCCACGTTCAAAATAATACAGGAGGGCTACAAGGAGCAGGAAGGTAAAAAAGAGCATGAATATGTCATGTCTCAGGAAGAGGGAGAAATACACCATATCCGGAGATATTGCGATAAACAGTGATGTAAGAAGTGTCTGGTTTTTGTTGATATATCCTATGCGATAGATGCAATATACCAGAGGGATTAAAAGAGTGCCGAAGAGTGCGGGAAGCAACCGGGCTACCAGATCTGAATCCCCAAATAGGGAGAACATACCGGCAGTAACATAATAGAGGAATGGTCCGTGGTAGCTTGGGTCATATATCCATGTCCCTTTTGCGAGCAACTCGTAGGAGAACCATGAATGGATTGCTTCATCATGGTGGAGCAGTTTGAGATCAAGTGTCCAGAACCGTACAAAGATTGCAATAAGAAGGATACAAATAAAAATGCGATTGAAAGTGAAAAAATTTTTAATTTTTTCAGATATGTATGCGGCCTGCTGCACGCGGCACCTTTAACTCTCTAATATTATCTCAATGCCAATATCCTTTGGCACCTGAATACGCATGAGCTGGCGGAGTGCACGCTCATCAGCATCCATATCGATAAGGCGTTTGTGCACACGCATCTGCCAGCGGTCCCATGTGGCAGTTCCCTCACCATCAGGGCTCTTGCGGATTGGTACAACCAACCGTTTGGTTGGGAGCGGTATCGGACCGGCCAGATTCACTCCTGTGCGTTCTGCAATCTCACGGATTCTGTCACAGACCATCTCTACTTTATTAAAGTCTGTACCTGTCAGGCGAATTCTGGCTTTCTGCATGGTATGTCTCCAAAAAAATTATCTCATTTGTTTTGCCTTAACGGCTATGCACATGCCCGCGGCAATAGTTGTTCCCATATCACGAACTGCGAACCTGCCCAACTGCGGGATTTCCTTGATATTCTCAATGACCATTGGCTTTGTCGGTTTGATAACGACAATTGCTGCATCGCCTGTCTTGAGGAACGTCGGGTTCTCTTC
The DNA here is from genome assembly GCA_041662685.1 of Methanoregula sp. Lineage (GTDB taxonomy): Archaea > Halobacteriota > Methanomicrobia > Methanomicrobiales > Methanospirillaceae > Methanoregula. The sequence goes on along the minus strand of JBAZRZ010000005.1, from coordinate 34,380 downwards.
TTTGGTCAGGCCAGTGCGTGGGTCCAGTTTCTTCTGGAGTTCCATGAATGTGCAGGCCGTCTGGGTGGTGTGGCAGTGGAAGACCGGAGTGTATCCAACAGTCAGTGCGCTGGGGTGCTGGAGCACAACAATCTGTGCAGTGAACTCTTCAGCAACGGTCGGTGGTACATCTGCTGGTCCGCAGACATCTCCGCGGCGGATTTCACCTTTTGCGATACCACGGACGTTAAACCCGATGTTGTCACCGGGTAATGCCTGTGGGATCTCTTCGTGGTGCATCTCGATGGACTTGATTTCCCCATCCTTGTTGGCAGGCATGAAGCTAACCTTCATTCCTTTCTTCATGATACCTGTCTCAACACGGCCGACCGGCACGGTGCCGATACCGCTGATGCTGTAGACATCCTGAATTGGAAGACGGAATGGTTTATCCGTCGGTTTCGCTGGTTCCTTGAACGTGTCGAGTGCCGGGATCAATGCCAAGCCCTTATACCAAGACATTTCGGAGCTGTTCACCTTGATATTCTGGCCACCCAGTGAACTGATCGGGATGAAAAGAGTTTCTTCAGGTTTGTACCCTACCATCTTGATAAGGTCGGAGAGATCTTTTTTGACCTCGTTAAATCGCTTCTCATCGAATTTTACTGCATCCATCTTGTTGATGGCGATAATGATCTGCGTAATGCCGAGTGTACGGGCAAGGAACACATGCTCTTTCGTCTGGTCCATTACACCATCAGGGGCCGCAACTACGAGAATTGCTGCATCTGCCTGTGATGCACCGGTGATCATGTTCTTGACGAAGTCTCTGTGTCCTGGGCAGTCCACGACCGTAAAGTAGAACTTGGGTGTATCGAACCGCTTGTGGGCGATATCGATGGTGATACCTCTCTCACGTTCTTCCTTTAAGTTGTCCATAACCCATGCAAACTCAAAGGTGGCCTTACCTTTTGATGCAGCCTCCTTACGGTAACCTTCGATGATATGTGCAGGTACTGCACCAGTCTCGAACATCATTCTTCCGACGGTGGTTGACTTTCCGTGGTCAATGTGTCCAATAACAGCCAAATTCATGTGGGGCTTGTCAGATGCCATTAATCTTCCTCCAAATAAATGTCAGGGACTGTCCGCTTACAGTCAGTTTATGCGAGTATTAATTATATGAGGCCCATCTATATAAAGCATTTTGATTGACGGTGGTTTAGCCTTTTAAATTTGAAAAATCCACATCAACATTATCATATCCGATGATTGAATATCTTTTCTGTATGAAGACCTTGCCGTTTGAGCGGGATGAGAGAAAAAACCGGGTACTTGTTTCGTGTGCTGATGGTGATGTATCCGTACACAGCCATTGCGCATACTGTCGGTATTGTAAGGGTGTGTGGGTAGGAAAACGCTTGACTCCGACACCTCAACAGCAGGCTCTTAATGATATCCGGAAAGGATCAGCATCTGATGATAACCTGATGAATGCTGCAATGATGTTCAATACCTTAATCCGGGATGGCTCGGCAATCGAATGTGAAGATGATGCAAATAAGGGGTTTGCGGGAATGTATTAGGATTTGTTTTGTCAAATTTATTAACATTTTATTTTTATATTTCCCAAAAATTTTCAGAAATGGTATTCTTCTGGCGGTTTAGATAGAAATCTGCCACAATCTGCGCGCTTGTACATCATTTTCACATTTTTATCTATCGCATAAATAACCTGTTCATAGGTTTCGATTGGGGAGTAATCCTTGTCAGATTCCCATGATTCTTTCCAGTTAGCCTTCAACCATTTTTTTAAAATGATAATTCAGTCATTAAAGATCCTTCCGCCATGTTCTAACCATCTGATATGGCATAGAGAACCCCCCCTCCCTTCACACATTGCTATCTTGCTTCCACCAGTGTTCATGTCGAAAACCTGGATATATGTATGTACTGGTAATGGGGTGGGTTGGATGGACCCCGGGCAATGAGGGGGGATCCCGTTGAGGGATCCCTACCTCTAAAGGAGGGGTGGTCTGTGAGGGTCCCTCATGATGAGGGGTCCTCCCGGTCGTCCCTCAACATGAGACACCACACTTCGTCCCCTCATTTTGGGTACGGGTGGGATTATGCTACTGGTGAAAACAAAGAAATCAGAGTATTACCAGTGCTAGTATGGCACAAGCCCGGGTAATCTCGTTTGTGGCACCGACAACATCACCATTCACTCCCCCAAACAAACGGTTTGAAACAAAGAGCATGCTTGTTGGGCATAGGAGTGCTGCGATGACGGCACCCATCAATTTGAAAGGAGCAATCGGAATAAAGAGAATAGGAGCACACAAAAGTGCAGCAATAAAGGGGAAATGGGGTTGCGAGACCTGGTGGAGATAACTGTGAATACCTTGTCTGAATGGCGTGCCATATGCTGTAAGAACAGTCATCGAAAATTTTGCACAGACTTCTCCTATGATAACGGCAAACACAAGAGACGTTGATGCTTGTAATACGGCAAACAGGAGAAGCGTTATCATGATCCCTGCTGCAACACCCCCTGCACCAATATAACAGTCGGTGAGCGCCTTGATCCGCTTTTCGCGGTTACCGTGTGCCATTAATCCATCCCCGAAATCCAGTAGTCCGTCAAAATGATGGGCACCTGATATCAGCATAATAAGTGCAATGGCAACCGCCGCTGCAATTGTATGGTCCGCAATGAAAAAAACCGGGAGTGCGACAAGTGCCCCGATGACGTACCCTGCAACCGGGTAGAGATATGAATGTCGGGCAAATGGTTCGAGATCCTGCGGTTTACCCAGCGGAAGAATTGTGGTAAATTGCAGGAGTGAAAGGAGAATTTTCATACGCATTCGCTGTAGAGTCGGGATGTGCATCCGGCGATCAAACCTGCTATCGCATCATCGAGAAACGGTCCGAGCTTTGCCAGAACCCCCGGTTTTTTCTGGTCATACCGGGTGAATTCAAACCGTGCATAGGTACCCCCGATACATTCTGCGATTGCCATACCAATGATTTCATCGCTCAACAGGAAGACCGGGTCATCGGCAATTTCTGAATTTTTTCGTTTATTGTAAAGTTCGTCTTCGAGAAGGATCGCTCCTAGCAGGAGTGACGCAACATTGGGATCGGTTAAATATTTCTTTATTTTGCGCATGATTTCCTCTGCTGCCTCCTCCTCCGGCATGCCGTGGGATACATAGAGTCCCATGGCAGCATCGACAATATCTTCAAGCGTGATGCCGTTATCGCGCAACCGCTGTTCAATTTCAAACATATGAATAGGTGTTGTACCGAATGGACTATTATATCGTTGTGGATTTTTACCGATATCTTCAAACTGGAATGCATCGACATATATGAGTTGATGCTTATGGGATTCCTCTCGGAAATACCAGATTTCACGTTTAAAAAACCGCTCTTCTGCGCCATTCTGGGAAATACCCAGCTCTCAACAGTGCCGGGAGTATCTGGTGCAGGTTCAACCCCGGATAATACCCTGCTCACACCGATTCTGGATGCGGAGCTTATAGTTCAGGGCGCAATTACGAGCCATCCAATAAAACCGAATACCCCTACAGGTTGTCCAACACCGGCATCGATTACCCGGTCAATGATGGAACTCTGTGATCTGCAGCCATTATTCATCAATGCAGGGCTCCGCCACACTCCTACGGTCCCCTGTCTGGATGTATACGGGCAGATTGGTGAGGATCCCCGGTTCCGTGATGCAGTTCCGCAGGCACAGAAACTTTTCGAACAGGGAAAATGGATTGGCAAATTTCTTTCAGGATCCAGCGATCTTATTGTGCTGGGAGAATCTGTGCCCGGAGGGACAACTACGGCGCTCTGTGTACTGCGTGCACTCGGGTATGATGCATCGGTGAGCAGCAGTTTTGTCGATAATCCGGTATCTCAAAAAGAAGAGATCTGCCGGATGGTGCTTGCACGTGTCAGGGCAGACCATATCACCGCACCATTGGATATCCTAAAATATACTGGAGATCCGATGATGCCCGTTGCGGCTGGAATTACCAGCACCTATACCGGGCACCTTTTCCTTGCCGGGGGCACCCAGATGCTTGCGGTGAGTGCGATAATTAAAGCAATGGGATTACCTCTCCCCTCTATTGTCACAACATCCTATGTGCGGGACGACCCCTCTGCCAATGTCGTGCATATTGCCCGGCAGATTGGGGTAAAAATCTTCTATGTTGACCCGGGATTTGGGGATCTTGGGCATGCTGGCCTTGCAAGGTATTGCATTGGCGAAGTAAAGGAAGGGATGGGAGCTGGTGGAGCAATGTGTCTAGCCCATCTTCTCGGGCACTCACCAGAAGAAATACGGGCGAAAATCCTGAGTACTGTACGTGTCTACAGCTGAACAGAATTATAGTGCAGCAATACAAACCTCATAATGATGCTTCCAATCTATGTAGTCAATAATTTCGGCCAGTTCAATCACCTCATTCACCGCGCTTTGCGTGATCTGGAAATTGATGTGGAGCTGGTGCCCAATTCCACTTCCCGGGAACAGGTTGCAGAAGGATGCAGGGGAATCATTCTTGGGGGGGGTCCGACCATCGAGCGTGCTGGAAATTGTAGCCCGTATCTTGATCTCGGATTGCCGGTGCTGGGGATCTGCCTTGGACTTCATATCATCGCAAGAAAATTTAATGGGGATGTGAACCCCGGGCACAGTGGAGGATATGGCCCGGTAGAAGTAGAAATCTGCGAACCTGATGAAATCCTTGCAGGTTACCCGGGCAAAGTGAATGTCTGGGCGTCGCATGCCGATGAAGTATCCCGGTTACCGGAAGGATTTACCCTGCTTGCCCGTTCATCCATCTGCAATAATGAGGCAATAGCCAATCTGGATAAACAGATATACGGGCTCCAGTGGCATCCGGAAGTGAGTCATACCTTTGAGGGAAAACGCGTTTTTGAAAATTTCAACCTGCTCACGCTCGAAAACAAGGGATAACCCGTTTGGGATCTGTGCTGTCTGGCAAATGAGTGGCACAGGATCTCGCGCCGGAACTCCTACTCGATGATAACGTGCGTATCAAAAGGGGAACTTCTCTTTTTTCTCTGAACCGCATCGGTGTTTGTTAATTTTATATATTAGCAGGAAAGATGGATGAATATGATAAGTAAAAACGCAAAATGTTGTGTTTTGTTGATATTTGGGATCCTGTTTTTGATTAATCCCGTGTTTGCTGCAATCAATATTATCCATCCTGGCGAAACGGTTTTTATTGGGGAACAGGGACTTGATGTAACTCTTGCAATGGGGGGAGATACACAGATTGGGTGGTGGGCATCTGCAGCGTCGATTGCCAGTAGTTCCCCTACAGGTATTGTGTCCGTTCCAAATCCTGCAAGTTTCTCCATCTTCCCAAGTACATTTGGGTATCAGACCGGTGTATGGTATCACCTTAACCCTTCCGGGCAGGCAAATGGTGTAGCATTTAATGTTGCAGATCCGCAACTCGATATCATTGTTGAGGATACCACGGTTAATGTCGATGTAACTGATAAATGGGTACCAACAGATGATGAGCTCCGTTTCAGGATTGACACAAATATGGTACCAATATCCGGAAGAACTGATGTATCATCAACACCCATTACGATAAAAGTCCAGTCTCCTGATGGAGCTTTATATTCATCTCTGATCAGTAAATCCGGAGCAACGACATCTATTATCAATTATCCTGTCACAACAGCCCCCCAGTATGTACCCCCGACCGGTTCAATCTGGGGTACAAGCAATCGTGACACCTATCCCCCCGGAAGGTATACCATATGGGCGGAGTGCAACGTGAACAGCATGAATGACAATTATGGTATGGTGGGTAAGACTACAAGCAGAAAAGTCAGCGTGCTCAACCAAGATCAGAATCCTCTTATCGGGGGAAATGTGCCGACAACAAATCCTACCCAGCTGACAAGTACTCCAACGACAAAAGTTACGACTCTTACTACACAAGTTACAACTATTGCAACACCGATCCCGACAACTTCCCCAAACACACCCCTACTCACAATAACCATGCTCCCGGTATTCTCTGCCACTTCCACAACTGCCGAGGCCGTAATTACTCTGCTGCCGACCCCCACAAAAACAAAATCTGCTGGATTTGAAGCCATACTAGCGGGGGCTGCTCTTATCGCGGTACTGGTATTTTGCACAAAGAAAGAATAAATATCCTTTTTTGCGGGTTTGCAACCATTTATTAGCTTACTTTCCCATTCCGGTGTATGAACATTGTAACCACCGTGATAAAATCCCGTCATAGTGTACGGAAATTCAAAATGGATCCTGTCAGTGATATCATAATAAAAGACGTGCTGGGGTGCGCTGCGCAGGCCCCGACAGCAATGAATCTTCAACCCTGGTTATTTGGCGTTATAAAAAATAAAGAAGTACTCGGAAAGATCGCAGCAATCGTGGATCATGGCAAGTTCATCGCAGAATGCCCGCTGTGTTTTGCAGTTTTTGGCAAGAAGAAAGAGACCTACTATCTTGAGGATTGTTGTGCAGCAACAGAAAATATCATTCTGGCATTGCAGGCTCACGGTATTACGTCATGCTGGGTTGCTGGTGATAAAAAACAATACGGGGAATCAATAAGAAAAATTCTTGAGGTTCCTGACACGTATTCCCTTGTAAGTCTGGTTGCTGCAGGAAATCCGGCAGAAATAACCATTACGAAGAAAAAAGAGATGAAAGACATTGCTTTTAACGAAAAATACGAAAAAAAAAAAAATAATTTTTTTTAAGTCCACGATGTTTACGTAGTGGAATATCCCGTTGTGTCGATAGTTCTTTTTGTTGAGGAAGAATAGTAGGATCCCGATAGGATGAAATGGCAAAGAGCGCCAGGCAGAGAGCGGTTTTGACCCGTCCGAGAGATCGAATGTATACAGGGGGTGACGGGGAATCCGTGATGGTTTTTCGTGAGCGTGCTGCGGCACCGAGAGATGCCTGTGAGGCAAAGAAATCATCCAATGAGGTCACATTTTTCTTTCATTACTGGCTTTTCTTCGCTTGGAAACTCAGCGGTTGCATGTGAGTATCAATTGGTATGAATCGGAACGATTGATTCATCGAATAGCAACTACCTTCTTTATCTCGCAACAGGTTTTCTTATCCGATTCCTTTTTGCATGAGTTATGACGGATGTCTCTCGCTTCAGACGAATTCAACTGCGTAAGTCCTATTACAATAAAAATTAGAGATGACCCTTACTACTCCGGAATGAAAACCGGTTATTAAAAAAGAGGAATTCTGGGCCTCACGCCGTGTATCCCGCTAAATTATTGGCAATTTCTGTGGTAGTAAGGCCACGGTTGTACAATGAGAGCGCTCCAATATCTCCTTGGTAATAGTATTCAGACCCAGGAGCATTTTGTTTACCCATCGTTACGTCGTTGGTAGTGCTCTGCAGAATTATCGTAGGAGCGGTTGGAATTCGTGTTGCGGTATTGGTGGGATCCAGTCCATTATTGTACACCAGCGGTTGTTGTTCTACACCATTGTTGTATATTTTGATAGTCCCCCCACTGACCGATACGGTAACATAATTCCATGCGCCGGCTGCAAGAGTTGAGGATGTTGTAATGGTCTGGTAATGATTTCCGGTTGCCGAATCATCCCATTCAAAAACCAGATTGTTGCCTACTTGGAATAACTGGTAATTATCATTCTCGGTGGTACCGCCCGATATCGAACCTTTCCCAAGAATCTGGTGCCAGGTGGTGTTGTCCGTGGGCCGCATCCACAACGATATTGCCATATCTCCTGTAAATGCGAGTGAGGGATCGTTTTTTATCGCAGTGAAATTTTTCCCGTCATATGTAGTGTAGGTCATATTTCCAGGCCCGGTAGTGGATGTGGGCAATGAACCGGTAGATGTTATGTTGAGTGGTGAACAGTCACTTCGGTACATTTGTCCCAAGTTGAGGGAACCTCCCGCAGGATGGAATCGATGTATCCGAACCCGATGTAATATTCATGGAATATGAATTTGCGAGGATATGAGTTTCCTCATCGATCAGCTGGATTGTATAACGACCTTTTACCATCTCGCGGAGGTAACCCTTAGGGGTGGGCGATATAGGAGATCGACATGTCGCAAACTGTTGAAGATGGCGTTTGGTAGACAAACAGTGTCTCCGCATACAGTGTACCCTTCAGTCCGCTTGCAGTCAGAGAAAGAACCGCGCCATTAGGTTTCATGACTTTAAGGGTGACTCGTGTTCCTTGTTTATCCTGTGTCTGCCCGGTGAGGTAGAATGGATCCCCGGCTTTTGGCATGAATGTCAAAATTTGATCATTCAGACCGCTGGATTGTAAAATATTTCCGACCTTTGCATCCCCGGCAACATACACTGATTTTTTCAGATATTTCTGATCGACTGAACCGAACAGGAGTACATACACTACCATCGCTAGAACGAGCACCAACGCAATAACCAGAATGACTGATACTGTCTCTGACACGGCAGTTGAATTTGTATTTTTTCCCTTCATATCTTGATATCTCTTTTAATAGGGAATACAAGTACACGATGCATAATTCCCAGACAGTGTAATTATTCAATCACTTTTAGTTGTATATTAATTTGCCCTTGATATTCGCGGATTAATGAGTGTGTTTTAAGGAATATTTATCCTATATTGTATAATTATTATGCAATATTAGATTTTACCGTGTGAAAACATATTCAAAAATTAATGGCAAATATGAGTCAGCCCATAATTAATATCCCCACAGAAATTTACGATACTGAAGGATTATCCATAGCACAATTTTCGTTTTTACCACCTCTCGCAATTATTAAGCATCAAGCCAATCACATCATTGATCATGAAAAAAGCGGTTCTGCAAGTGGCACTGGATCTTCTTGAATTGAAACGGGCTCTGCAGATCGCACAGGAATCTATTGACGGCGGTGCGGACTGGATTGAGGTGGGAACACCCCTCATAAAAAGCGAAGGTATGTCAGCAATCCGATCGATGCGGGATCGTTTTCCCGACTCAGTGATTGTTGCGGATATGAAAATCGCAGATACTGGCACTCTTGAAGTGGAGATGGCTGCCAAAGCGGGTGCAAATATTGTATGTGTGCTTGCGGATGCAGACGATGCGGTCATTGAAGAGGCAGTCCGGGCCGCCCGGCTCTATGGAATCAGACTGATGGCGGATCTGATCAATGTCAAGGATCCGATCTCTTGTGCCTGCCACCTCGAATCCCTCGGGGTTGATATGATCTGTGCCCATGTCGGCATAGACCAGCAGATGACCGGAAGGAATTCTATTGAACTCTTCACTACACTATCAGACAAAGTTCATATTCCCCTTGCAGTTGCTGGGGGCATCGATGCCGAGAGCGCCGGAGATGCAGTACGATATGGAGTAGATATTATCATCGTTGGGGGGAATATCGTTCGTTCGGCAGATGTTACCGGATCAACGAAAAAGATCCGTGTCGCAATGGATAACCCCTCAATCAAAGCGATAGAAAAAAAATCGGTTGATGAAGAGATACGTGCCCTCCTGATGCAGGTGTCTGCCCCCAACATCACGGATGCGATGCACCGCAAAGGGGCGATGAACGGTATTTTTTCCATTTGCGGGAATGTGAAAATGGTAGGAAAGGCAGTTACCGTCCAGACACTTGCCGGTGATTGGGCAAAACCCGTTGAAGCCATCGATGTTGCAAGAAAAGACGACGTGATCGTGATTAACAACGATGGATGTACACATATAGCCCCATGGGGAGAACTTGCCACATTAAGCTGCGTAAAAAAAGGCATCTCCGGCGTTGTTATCGATGGAGCGGTCCGGGATGTTGATAATATACGGGCAATGAAATTCCCCATTTTTGCAAAAGCGATCGTACCGAATGCAGGAGAACCCAAAGGATTCGGGGAGATCAATGCAGAAATCCAGTGTGCCGGACAATTCGTATGCCCGGGTGACTGGATTGTTGGCGATGAAAGTGGCGTTGTGGTAATTCCTGCAAAGCGAGCGTATGAAGTGGCACGCAGGGCACTGGAAGTCAGGAAGACCGAAGAGCGAATACGAGAAGAGATCCATAGGGGGAGTACTCTCTCTGAAGTTGCAGAATTAATCAAATGGGAAAAGCAGTGATGCAGGTTTAGTGGAACACGCTTTGTTCCAGAAGAGTTGCACCAGAATTTTTGATCTTTTTTATGGCATCATCAACCAGATCTACACGAAGGATGAGCACTGCCCCTTCTTTTCCGGAATAGGTATAGGAATACTCGATGTTTATCCCCGCATCTCCCAGAATTTTTGCCACTTCATAGAGACCTCCTGGCTGATCTTTCATATGCACTGCAATCACATCGGTAAACGCGATATTAAATCCCATTGATATCAGTTTGTCATGTGCTTTTTCCGGGTGATCTACTAGTGCTCTCACAACACCGAAACCATTTGCCTCTGCGATGCTGAATGCAAGGATGTTGATCTTCTCCTCTCCCAGTGCATGAGCGATGGCTGCAAGCCTGCCCGGGCGGTTTTCAGAGAATATCGAAATCTGCCTGATCACATATCTTTTTGTGTCCATTTACATCGACCTCTTATCGATTACCTTCTTTGATTTACCTTCAAATCTTGGTAACGAGCCCGGTTCAACTAATTCGATATCTACATTCACATTCAATGAATTCCTGAGCCGGTGTTCAACCTTCTGCCGTACCTGCATAAGATCATTGATTTTGTCACTGAAGGACTCCTTGTTCAGTTCAACGCGACCAAGCATGTCATCAAGGGCTCCTTTTCGTGTAACAACAATCTGGAAATGCTCCCCCACTTCAGGGATTGCCATCAGTGCGTACTCGATCTGTGATGGGAAGACGTTGATGCCTCTTATAATAAGCATGTCGTCTACTCTCCCCTGAATCCGCTGGATCCTCGGGTGAGTTCTGCCGCAGGCACAAATATCTTCCTCCATTGTAGTAATATCCCCGATGCGGTACCGTATCATGGGGAGGGCTTCTTTCTGCAGGATCGTGATGGTGAGTTCCCCCTTTTCCCCCGCTTCCAATGATTCTCCGGTCTTGGGATCAACAATTTCTACCAGTGTGATATCCGACCAGATGTGGAACCCTTTTTGTTCTGCGCATTCAGTAAACATCGGGCTGGAAAGTTCGCTGGTGCCGTAGATGTCATATGCATGGATTCCCAGCCATTCCTGTATGCGGTTGCGCATTCCCTCCACGGCTCGGCACCCAGAATTCCGGTGCGCAGTTGGGTATCTTTTTTGATATTAACACCCATCTTCTCTGCAACTTCACCTATATGGAGGAGATAGGAAGGTGTGCAGGCAATGGCTGTTGCTCCCAGATCCTGCATCAATTCGATCTGGCGTTCCGTGTTCCCCACGCTGGTAGGAAATACGGTTGCTCCAATGCGCTCGGCGCCATAGTGCATGCCGAGTCCTCCGGTGAACAGACCATATCCATAACTTACCTGGATCACATCGCCCCTGCCCAGTCCTATTGAGGTAAGACCCCGGGCAAGCGATGTTGACCCGTTGTCTAAGTCGTTTTGTGTATAGCCAAACGGTTAGTTTTCCTGTGGTTCCCGAAGATACATGATAGCGGACGAGTTCGTCCTTGGTTGCAGTGAAGATCTTATCCGGATAATTGTCCCTCAGATCACGCTTGAACATAAACGGGAGTTTATGTACATCAGAAAGTTTACGGATGTCATCAGGGTGGACTTTCTGCTCTTTCATACGGTCATGGTAAAACGGAGAGAAACTGTACAATCGCTACACCAAACTCTTGAGCAGTTTGTACTGCATTGTCTGGAGATCTTCTTTGGGCATTGTCTCGATTCGCGGATCCCAACACTTCATCAAATTGCCTCCCATCTGTCTATCACTCGTTTCGCCTTTCCTTCAAAACGGGGTAATGATCCCGGCTCTACAAGCCTGACCGTTGTTCGCAGCTCCAGGGTATCGCGAAGTTATTTTCCCACTTTTTTCTGGATCTTTGCCAGATCCGTAAGTTCGCCACTGAAAAAGTCTCTGTTAATCTCAACTTCGACAGTCATCTCGTCCAGATGATTAATTCTGTCGATATATACCATAAACGGATTGCCGACTTCAGGGATTTTAAGAAGCACGTGTTCTATCTGGGAGGGGAACACGTTGATCCCGCGAATGACCAGCATATCATCACTTCTTCCGGTGATTCTGGCTATCTTCTGTGCTCTTTTACAAAGGCAGCCATCTTCCATCAGCATCGTCACATCTCCGGTGCGATATCGTAGCAGAGGCATTGCTTCTTTGACCAGTGGAGTTACTACCAATTCCCCCCGCTCCCCATCAGAAACACGCTCTCCGGTATTTGGATCAATAATCTCGACAAGGTAGGAATCATGCCAGATATGCAGTCCATCGCGTTCCTTACATTCGAATGCAACCCCTGGGCCAAAGAGCTCGCTCAAGCCGTATGAATCGTATGTAGTAACACCTAATCGTTTTTCAAGGGTATGCCGTACACTTTCCGACCACGGTTCGGCCCCGAAAATTCCTGTTTTGAGGCTATCGAGTGATTCACCCATCTCTTCTGCACCTTCTGAAAGATGCATGGCGTAACTGGGTGTGCAATGGATTGTGGTCACGCCAAAATCCCGAATCATCTCAATCTGGCGTTTGGTATTTCCCGTGGCGCTGGGGATAACCGTCATTCCTATTTTTTCTGCACCGTAGTGGAAACCCAGCCCCCCGGTGAACATGCCGTAATTAACCATGTTCTGGAAGATGTCCTCCTTTCCAACACCGATCATGGTCATATTGCGTGCAATCAGGTTTGCCCACACATCAAGGTCTTTTTTGGTATACCCCACACCCGTGGGTTTTCCCGTTGTTCCTGATGTCGTATGGATGCGGACTATCTCTTTTAAAGGAACTGCAAATAACCCGAAAGGATATCCATCCCGAAGATCCTGTTTTTTTGTAAAGGGGATGTTCTGGATATTATCCAGCGTTTTTATTGATGATGTAGTTATTCCTGCATCCGTGAGACGTTTTTTAAAAAAACCGACTTTTTGTGCCCCTGGCTTATTGTTTTCTTCAAACGGTTGAGCTGAAGTGCCTGCAAATCATCAGGTTTCAGGGTTTAAATCTTCTTATCCTAGAACATCTCCGACCTCTGTTATGCTATCGCATGACAAATTATGTCGTGGCTACGGTATATATCCACCGAATTATTCGGAATTGATGTAAAGCATGGGACACGATGTTTTTGTAAGATTCACTCAACACTTATGGAAAATGCGCAACGATGATTTAATCTGTGGAAATGTAGTAGTAATTATCTGAATTGTGCTGTATCATACGGGGTTTATGGAAACGAATTATCCTTGGTTGTCGGTGAGCGGGTTTGGCTCTCATATCAAATCGACACAGACGAAGTTAATTATCCAGAAAAAAAGCGGCGTCGAAGAATATCCTCTCGAACCGGTAAAAAACCTCCTTATTGTTGGTGGGCATACAGTAAGTTCCGCAACAATTATGCAGCTCATAAAAAAAGGTGCAGTAATCTCATTTTTTGAACCAGATGGTAATCCAATTGGGATTATTAGTCCATTTGGTTACCATAACGATCTGGAGGTTTCTCATGCACAGCAAACCGGTTCACGGCATCGCTTTGCAACGGCGATTGCACAGGGTGCACTGAAGTCCCGCCTCGTCGCCATCAACCGCTTACAGGAGAAGCAGAATGAATCACTTTTTTATGATGGTGAATCGGATTTCCTTCACAAATCCTTAGATGAAATGGCATACTTGATCAAACTAGACGAAATCCGCCGGCTTCACCGCATGACTTCAGATATGTATTATGAGATAATGTCGCGTAACACCAAGCCCGATCTTGGATTTCGGAGAAGGACATTGCGCCCTCAGACCGATCCGATCAATGCCATGCTCTCGTTTGGCTATGCAATGTTGTTTGGCCATTGCTGTGTTTCACTGATCGGGGCGAGGTTGGATCCTGACATCGGCCTGTTGCACGAAGGTCATGGAAGTCTGGTGAATGACATTGCCGAATCGATCAAATCTGATATGATCGATGCCGTAGTTTTTAAAATCGCACGCGAGTCCCTCACACCTGCTGATTTTGAACTCACCCATGATCGGTGCATGCTATCGGACGAATTAGCGAAAAATCTCATTAAAACGTTTCATGACACTATAAACAATAATAAAATTGATGAACTGGTATTCAATCTTTCAAATGCGATAAGAAATAACGGTGAATTTAAAGCCCTGTACTGACACGCCCTTCCCCTTTGATAATTGAAAAATCGTCAAAGAGTTTTAACTGTATTTCTGAGTGACGGAGATCCCGTATTACTGCACGGGGGCAACCATATACCATCGATACAAATTTCTCAAGAATCATCAGTTCACCGGTAGCATATATATGGACTCTTCCGTCAGGTAGGTTCATGACTGTCCCGCTCACTTTCAAATCGGCAGCGATTCTTCTTACGCACGCTCTGAATCCGACTTTCTGGACTCTTCCCGAGATGTATATTTCGATTGTGCTCACTATTCAGATCTCCTGCATTATTTTAATCGCAAGTCCGAGTTCATCGAATACTTCATCACGCAGAGGTGACTGGCGTATATTCGTTGCTGCGTCAATGGCACAATCAAGGACTTTCTGTGCTGTGCTCTCACAACCGGCAGCATGGATCTTCATTGCAATATCACACATTACAAAAGCCCTTCGGGAAAGCGGCCTGATGATCCGCGCCTCTTTTATTGCATTTTGCATCATATGTTTTGAGAGTTTTCCGTTGCCTTCTTGTCTGAAAATAATTGAAAGATTACAGAAAAAGAGCGCTTCTTTTCCGCGATCTGCAACAGAACTGATAATACGTTCAAGCGAGGCAATCTGATTGGGATGAGCTCCGGTATCAATAATTTTTTCCGTTATTGCCCTGATTTTAATATACTGAGGGAGAATCTCATAAGTGTCTTTTTGTCCCATCTGCGTGAGGCGGTGAAGCCTTAACCTTTCATCGTCAATAGTTCGTGTCGTGTCAATTGCGAAGTGAAGGTATTTCTTATCATTGTGCGTTGCATACAGCATCGAATAGATTTGGGCAATATTGTCGCGGATGGTATCTGCGATATATGGGATATTGATACTTTTTGTCAAAGTATCTGCCTTTTTTAGTAAAGGCAGGAACGTATCGTCCTTATTATAGTGCAGTGCGAGTGGGACGATATCCAGAAGGATTGATGCACGTTCATAGGGTGATGGTATTTTTTCTGCAGCTTTCACCATAAGAGTGAGCAATTCAGCACAGCGATCATTATCGTTGTTTGCCATTCGGGACATTGCAATGAGCGAATTGATGTAATCGACCGGGTCTTTGATTTTGGAGACAATCTTGAATGCAATGCTTACTAATGAATCATCGGGGGAGGTTGTATTTAGGCTTACAATGGCAAAAACAATCTGCCTACGGGCTACCGCGCTATTAGGGAATTCTACGGTATCCAGAATTTGAATACCTTCATCGAGGCATATTTTCGCCATTTTCTGATCGATAAGGCAAAACAGTGTGGACAGATAAGCTAAAATTATTACTTTCTTATATGGGGTGGGCAGATCTCTTACGGAATCAAAAACGTCTTTTAGAATTTCAGATGCACGTTCAGGATTCCCTGATTTAAATGCAGAATCTGCAAGATTTGACAATCCCGTGAGACGGTTGTATGGATCTTGTATAAAATGGAGGACACGGTATATCAGATTGATAATAACCGGATTTGATTGTGCCTGTTCACCTACCTGAAGGAGGTATGCCATAATTTCATAGGGATCCGTTGAATCCGGAAGGGGAATTTCATCGTTGAGGTTTGAAATGATCCGGGACATCATTGCATCGCGTTCTAATGCATTGCCGATCTCACCAGAGTACATCGCAAGTGGGATAATAAAATCTGAATTGTCACTCGTTTTAGAATAGGATATGATAACATCAATTAATCCAGCAATTTTAAGTGAGAACTGCGGTGTTTTTATA
Organism: Methanoregula sp.; assembly: GCA_041662685.1. Classification (GTDB taxonomy): domain Archaea; phylum Halobacteriota; class Methanomicrobia; order Methanomicrobiales; family Methanospirillaceae; genus Methanoregula. The sequence goes on along the minus strand of JBAZRZ010000005.1, from coordinate 18,289 downwards.
TTTTTTTTAATGATCTCCAGGGCGCGTTCGAATGGAGGAACCGCAGCTGAAAAATCCTGAATCTGTGGTTGAATTTTTGAATTTATGAGTAGAATACATCCGATTTTAATAAAATTCTCAGATATCCGTTCGAATAATTGGGTTTTTAATGCTGTATCGTTGATTTCCTGTGCAATTAGGAACGCCTTTTCGAGAGCCTCAGGTGATCGATTATCAATAGCGTATTTTATTATGCCATCGATGATGTTTGCCATCGCATAGGTTGCCAGATCTTTTTCGAGAAGGGAATTGCTCCATTCTTTCATCCTTAAAAGGAGATCCAGATCTCCCTGCTGAGCTGCAAGGATCGCCGCTTCATCAATAATCCTGCCCAGTGTGGTTGATCGGGTATTCTGTCCATCTATCTGACAGGTAAGGCCAACAGCCCTCTGAAGGAAATCTCGGTTCTTTGTCTGCACACCCACTTGGGCAATTTTTACAACAATGTTTGAGATAGCTCGTTCTTTTAAGGATAATTCTTTTATTGAATCCGCGAGTTTAATCAGGATGCCCGGTTCATGGGAATTGAGGAATCCCCTGTCTACAAGAAGGGTGATGCATTCAAGAATGAGCACATCCCGTTGCGGATGTAATAAAGTTAGATTTTTTATTGAATGAATATGAGGGGCTATATCATCGAATGAAGAATCCCTGGAAACTTCAATGATTGCCTTGGATATTGCAGTATGAGAAATCTCTGAAGGTAGTTTTTGGAGAATTGTACTGTCGATTATTTCTATCGCATTCTTTTTCACTCCGGTGGTCAAAAGGTTAATTAAGCATTCAGTATACGGTGAAATATGTTCTGATTCATGATTGACTTTCCCAAATATACTGAGGGCTGATTCAAAATTTCCTGAACTCAGCATAATTTGTGAGAACTGAAGATAGACCCGGGATAAATAGACTGGATTGCAGTTTTTTTCAATAATGGGTATCAGGTCAGAAAGTACGTTTATCTCATTTGAGTGATGGGCAACTGAAATGCCGGCTTTAATTATCTCCCGTATTGGATATTTATCAGGATTTGAACTAAGTTGCTGAAGTTTCATTGCAGATTCAAAATACCAGGTGTCCCCGGATTTTTCAGCTTTCCTGAGAAGATCGATGACAAGAGTTCCTGTGACAAATGGCAGGGTCTCACAGAGTGACTGAAGGATTTTTGCGATCTGCGCTTTATCCTTTTCGCGTTCAAGGAGCTGTTCTATCAAGGCGCTGATAATCTCAAGTTGCTTTTCAGAATTACTATCTTTAAAGTTACCGGTAAATTCTGCAATATCTGACATTTCTCTGGCAAATGCCGATTTAGCCCCCCTCTCGATAATTGAATTTACACAGTTCTGCCTACGAATTTTCTGGTGGATATCGGTTGCAATTCTGATACTCTCAAGGAATAATGAGGGATTCCTTTCCAGAATTGCAATGGTCGCAATTGCTTTTGCAAGTTCAGAATGAAGGATGGCACGTTTTGAAATATCTCCGATGTCTTCTATGAGGCTGAGTAAAGTTCGGAGACGATTTTCATCACGGGTCGTGATCGCCCAGACTATCAAAAGGGGTATGATATCGATCATAATATCCGATCGGTATTTTCGGAAGCTGATTCGATCAAGCAATCTCATACCCTGTTCGATAAATGACGAATCTGAATGAGAAACACCTGCTTCAATGAGATCTCGTGCCATCAATGCAAACACGTGTGACTGATAACTTTTTTTGCCTAATATATTGGACAGGAAAAAAAGTGATTTTAGCCACGCATTATCTTTCGTTTTGATGAACTGGTAGAGAATGTCGGAGAATAAATCCTCGATTTCATTGCTTGGAATAATGGTAATTGCGAATAAAATGGTAGGGTTGTTTGTTTTAATAGCTGTATCAACAAGGAGATGGTTAAGATCGGAGACTATTGTTTTTCTGGCATGTCGTCTCTGAGTCAGGTGCAGATCATCAATACTATTCTTGACGTTCTCCCAATCCTCTGGTGATAGCGCCTGCTGAATCTTATCAATTATTTCAGTGGGTTTAACCATTATTTATTTCCCGGTTACATAAATTCAGGTTATTTATCTCAATTTAACCAAATTGATTAATAAACTTTACTATTCTATTTACACATAATTTTATATTTTTTTTGGATACTAAAGCAAATTTATCGGTTTTTTACCTGCGATCTCAATAATTGAACCTTCATTTTTAATAAACACCGATAATTTCAATTAATCTCTGAATTTACCGATAAATCATCGTTATTTGATAATTTCACTCAATACAAACAAAAATAGTTGTGTCAGATTGTTTTATCAGGATTGTTTTCCAGTAACTTTCTGGATTGTATCCATAAGTTCGTCATGCAGTGTCCTGCCCTGCTCATTATCCTCTGCATCAATGATGATTCGAATCAGGGGTTCTGTTCCTGATGCCCGCACCAGTGCCCATGAATTACCCTTAAAAATTTTCACACCATCTGTTTCATCTATGCTACCATGAGAATATGTAGATTTGAGTGCTTCGAGTATTGCCACACCCCCGCTTGCAGAGAGCTTATCTTTAATCATGTGTCGCTTGGGTAATTGTTCTAATAACTGCGATAATTTCTGTCTGCGTGAAGCAAGAATTGCTACCATCATCGCAGCGGTCATACCCCCGTCACGGCAGAACTGATGCTCGGGGAAGATAAGTCCACCATTCCCCTCACCCCCAAAAATAACAGGGAACCCTTTCTCAATGAGCGACCGCATCGTGCGGGCAACATAGATGCTCCCGACTGGTGTGTAGATAACAGTACAATTGTTCTTTTTTGCCACTATCTCAACCATCTGTGATGTACTGACCGGGGTAACAATTACGCCCGTTTTCTGGCGACATATATGGTCTGCGACAAGTGCAAATTCCTGGTTTTCCTCAACAAACCGTCCATTTTCATCAACAAACACAGCGCGATCTGCATCCCCATCGTGAGCAACCCCAAATGCAGCACCGCAACTCACAACGAGGGCTGCAAGCCCTTTTAGTCCATCCGGAGATGGTTCAGGAAGTCTTCCGGGAAAAGTGCCGTCCATAATACCATTGATCGTCAGCACCCTGCAACCCAGGCGTGTAAGAATCTGTGATGTTGTAGCGCAGGCCGGGCCCGAACCCGGGTCCACAACAACGGTAATTCTTGTCCCTGGTTTGTCCGGAAAATGATTTGCAATTGCAGTGATATAGTTTTCAATAAGGTGGGGCGCGATGGTTTCCTGCCCTACATGTTCCCAGGAATGTGTGGAATAGGTACGATCGAATATTCTTTCTTCGAGTTTGAGGGTTTCTTCATCACCCATTTCTGTACCATCTGATTCGATGATTTTAACCCCATTATACTCAGGAGGATTATGAGATGCGGTGATCATCGCCCCACCATCAAATTGATCCTTTACCAGGTATTGGAGTGCTGGTGTCGGGAGGATGCCACAGTCCGTTACATCGCATCCCACTGCAAGGAGACCTGCCTTAACTGCGTTGACTAGTGTTTCCCCACTGGTTCTTGTATCTCTTCCAACTGCAATGTGTCCTTTTCTCATTGTTCCGAAAGCTTCTCCAATGGAAAGGACAAGTTCAGGTGTTAGATCTCTTCCAATAATCCCTCTTACCCCGTTGGTACCGAACAACCGTTTCTGGATCTTTTTTGCTTTCATATCTTCTTACTCCATCTACTTTTAAGGACAAAAATCTTCAAAGGCATCGATTGATGCAAGGATTTCATCAGGACAAGGGTTGGTAAGGACGCATTGGTCCGTTTCGAGCTTCCCAATCGCTACTCTGGGGAATGCCCGTTGTTTGAATCCTTCGATAACGGTAAAATTTATCCCTTGGTCAAAGAGGATCCATAACGTACTCTCTAAGGAGTTGTTACGTATAGCAACTACGGATTTGTGTGCGTCGATTCCTACTGAAATATCAGCACCAGCATCAAAAAAACCGGTTGTATCTTTTCCCACTTCAAGTTCATAATCATGGTCCCCGAGGTGTTTGATCACTGCAACGCGCCCTTGTGTTTTGAGTATCGGGATAAGCTGTTTGATAAATGTGGTTTTACCAGAATTTGATCTACCAACAACCTGAATTATCTTCATGAGGCCTTATCTCCTGTAATTTCGGGTTCTTCTTGAATGGGGCTGATATATTGTTCCTTTTCTTTATCAGTATGCGGTACAGTAAGGGGGGTTGTGGATAGAGTGGAAATGATCTCCTGCTCCTGATTGAGGACTGGTGAAGCATTTGATGGGGTATTTATAGTTGATACAAGCCCTTGTATGGTTGACGTTTCTGTAACTATGGGGAATACATCTCCACTTTCAGGAGGCGCAGATTCAATGCGTGGGTTTTGTGAAGAGATAATTTCGGTGTTTTTCTTTCTTCTCTTTGTCTTTTTTTGTGTCGATATATCAGTTTCCAAAGAGTCCGGTATTTTTTTTAGTGTATCATGTCCTCCATTATAAGGTATGTTTGCTGCGTCGGTCTCTTCTCCTCTTGTACGAAGTATTGTTTTTGCAGCTTCTCCAACACTCCGCATGACTTTGGTGATCCGATCTTCAATATCGATCTCTTCATCAATATCCAGAGTTGTCCCTTCAACTTCAAGTAAAAACCGTGCTACTTCGCTAGCTTCAAAGAGCAGATCGTCCAGTTCGTCTGTAGTAAAGAATCCACACATTGCCCCGTAAAAAAAAGTGGCACTTGATTTACGCACCTTCTTTTTAAAGGAATTCCGTGCCTGGTTTACGGCCTGGGGGGTGTAGGTATCCTCCATAAAAGGTACGAGTTCTGGCAGATGGTTTCCAATAAAGGTCATTTCAGCTCCGCCAGATGTGCGGAAATCTGTGCACAAACGTGCAAGTGCCCATTCCCGTGCGGTGATGTACGTCCTCTTGCGTAAAAACTGATTCACCTTGCGATAGGTTGCTCCATTGACTTTCTTGAATTTTTTATATTTGTTGATCTCCTGCTGGATGTTTGGGCTGTCCATTATTGTACACCTGTGAATAATTGGTTTATCCCTGCATGGGGACATTATCCAAGAGATAGTTGATTATTTGGCTGCTTTATATATAGCATTATAAGGTTTATTATTTGTAGTAACTACGTCGGATGGGGGGGTGATATGATCAGTGAATTAAGAGTAAGAATTGAAAATGCATTGACCGTGGATACCGTATCTACGGGAATATTTTGCTTTTTCAGACAAATGCGTGAGCAATTGCCAGTATAGCCGGTGACCTGGACTTTGCCAACTCCCCAAATTCGGAAATGGAATATACTGCTCTGCACCGTGATGTCAACTTGATGTCGTTGAAACCGTTTGCCGGAGGGTTGTGGTTTAACTTTGATTCGAATGAGAAGGTCCTCTTTTCTGAGGGTTCGATGAATGGTTCGCTAAGAATTGAATGGGTTTCACTGGTGTTTGATTCATAGGTTTTCCCTTGTTGGATGTTTCTCTTTGAGCTGGATGATTCGATGTTCCAGTGATATTGCCTGGCGTGAACGTTTCAGTACGGTTTTCTTTAGTGGTCATTTTTTCTATGAGTCCAGACGATGAGGTCGTGCATAGTGCCAGACTATCCTTTTGGAGGTGTTGTCTCACCGATCTTTTTTGCACTGTGTATTCCTTCTTCATAAGATGCGATTGACTTTGTCCTGATTTCTATTGTCGTTTTAACCTGCAAACACTTGATCGGTGCTCTTGAAAGCGGATATAAATTATGGTACTATTTTCAGACAAAAATACTGGCACACTACAACCAATCGTGGGTATGGTATGCATACTGACAATTTCTGCAAATGTCTATTCACGTTTGATATGGCCGCAGATACCCTGATTGTAATTTTCCCGTATAATCGCCCGAACTATATTTTGTCTTGTGCAAAAATGATCTCTCATTGAATTTAGGATGAGCCCGATTTCCTCTATTGTTATCTGATGTTCCATTACGTTTTTCTCTCAGTTCGGGATTGTTTGGGCGATCTTGTCATGAGATATTGGAAACCGGTTTTCAAGAATGCCATTTTACATATAGCATCATATGGTTTATTTGAAAAATGAACCGTATCATTTAAGACTCTTAAAACTGCTTGAAATGGACTCTTTTTTAGAAAATATTGGCAAAATGAGGGTTTAAATATTTTTCAGTAAATGGATTTTTAAATGATTTCCGTGTGTTCTGGATTTTAATTTCGTCTCTCTGAAATTGTGGACAATCGATTCACTACCGTAAAAACATATCCTTTATAGTATCGTGGTTCACGGCTCATATTTGTTTAGGGTAATAGGACTTCAGCACTCGGCACTGATTAAAAGAGCTAATATTTTAGAAATTTCCCGATCGGCAACCCGAAATGGAGAACGGGCGAACACGAATCCCCTAAAATGCACGCGTAACAAATTTATCGACGTCTCGGTAGCGACTAGCGACATATCAGATGTGCTCATGATCGCAAGTATTCCGAGGTTTGCCAAACGAATCAGAACAAATTGCCTATAATTCCGTCAAACGGTTATTAGAAGGGACATCATAACATGACGACACCTGGATAATAAAGCAAAACGGATGTTCAGCATGACAAAAGTGTGTTAATAATTGACGATAGTACATTGGACAACCCTGAGCCGTATCAGATTGATATGATTATCCGGCATTTGAGTGGAAACCTTTACCAGGTCGTTCATAGATCAACCTGATCTTAACAATCAGAATCAATGGATCGGTGATTATCCCCATTGATTTCCTGATCTATTATCCCGGGAGTGACGGGAAAATAAACGGCCCTTTCATGGACGTGATCTATACCGTAGAAGTGTGTCAGTTTCAACCGAATTGTGCTCTCTTTGATTCATAGTATTCGAGTAATGACAACCCCAATTCTTCGCAAATTTTTAGCCCGAATAAAAACCGGAAGATCCCAATAATATGGCCCCGGGCGGTGCATATGGTCAAACAACCGCAAACAGCCTGCTGGATGGAGAAGAAGATACGAACAGAAGGATGTTCTGACATTGTAGTGGATGCAATAAACCGGAACCTCAAAATCCATATCGACGGTTGATTGATGCAAAAAACGATCGTTTGATCGCGGTCGGGATGTCAGCGAATAAACACTCTGTACATTCAATCAACAAAGTTATAGAAATATATTCAGTAAACGTTTGTATGATATCATTTGTCCAAAATAGGCTTGAATTCACTTCAGAAATAACGATCAAAAATTCTCACTTTTTCTAAACAGATCCGTGTTCCCGAAAAATTATACTCGTTTGCCATAGATATCACCAACGGTCCCTATTGCGGGGAAATTGTTGGAGCTAACGAAGATGTGCAGTCAATAGCAGATGGAACATTTCATGACGATTTATCACTCATTCGTTTCGTTTTGTATCCCCACAAAAGCCAACGGCAGACCCTTGCAATTCTCCCCGCTAAAACCCCTTGCTATCAGCAATGACCTTGAAATGAATCCGCCATTCTCTGACTTGATCGGGGATTTTACTCGAAGAAACGGTTCTCTTTTCTCCAGAAAGAGAGCATCTCCCGCAAATAGTTCCTGTGAGAAAACCCGGTAAGGGACTCAAAAAACACCGCGGTGATCATTCCCGCTATGTGCTGTATACGATGAGGGGAACCCACAAATTTCTTGGCCTTGCTTTGGCTATTGAAGTCCAATCTCTTCAGGGAAAAATAAGAAATTTGTGAATGTGAATATAAGTTACGTGGTCTACGGCATTGACTGGATGTCCCGAGAGGTCCATATGATCTATAAGAAACGATTGCTATCGGATCTTCGTATAATATGCGTATCTCATGAAAGTGAAGATATTTTTCCCGAAACGCTGTGATCCAGTTTTTTCTGACGATCCTCTCGTCCCCCCTCATGAATTTTTTGGAGTCAATTCAATGGATTTTCTTCTTTCGGAACAGATAAGATCCTAAGATAATTGATGAAGATTTGCTCCGATTGATCTCTTCCGATTCGTCGTCTGGGAAGGGGATCGAAAAAATCTCGAACTGATTATATTTGAGTCGGTTCTTCGAAGTTTTGGTTGATCGGGGGTTAGTGATGGTTGATAATTATCCAATGTTCACAGTGGAAAAATAAGAGAAGTACTGATTCTGGAACGTCGACAAGCGATACAAATGTGGTACAATCAGGCATTTTTGGGTTGGCTGCTGCGACATAAGTATATTACAACGAAATCAATTTTAGCAAAAAGCGGAAATCTGCCAAAAATAAAATGGATATTAATTGTGGTATGAGATCCTCACAAAGGAAATTTACCCCGATTTGATTAACAGGTAATCCGTGAATTGCACCTCCGTCGAATTTCGTAAATAACACGACCAATGGGTCATTTGTTCCTCGACGTAAATTAAATCGAAAAGGCAATAGCGGCCTTCCAGTCGATGATCGCAGAGTTGATGGGTTCCCGGACCCTCACAATGAAATAAAGGCCTGTTTTGAGATATTTGTTTTTTCATTTCTCATGGACATTTTGAGGAATTTATCAGCGTTTACTGAATACTTCGGGGGGTGGAGTTATGGCATCCATTTCCCGATTTTTTTTAAAATATTTCCCAATAGAGCAGACTATTTTTATGAAATTTGCAAACGTCGCAGAATAGGTATTCTACGAAAACCTTTATTTATTCGAGATAAGATAGAATATAGCATGGAAAGCGGGTATTTTTCGGAGTGGCTCAAAACCTACCGGAATTATCTCCGGATGCGTAATTACTCCCCCCGCACACTTGACAGTTATGAGCATGTGATCAAACACTTCGCTTATTATGTCTGGCTTCGGAGGCATACTGAGATGACCAAACTTGTCATCTACTGGAAGGATTTTGAGAGTGCCCGCCTTGATACCAGTGTGGAAGTAACCCCGATAATTGTAACTGATTTCCTCTCGTTTGTCTCATCAATGCGGACGTACAAACCTAAGACGTTTCATCGCATTATCTCGACAATGAGTTCATTTTACCGGTTCCTTTATATCCAGGGGGCAGTCAGTACAAACCCTCTGACGGGTATTGAACGGCCAAGAATCAAGCAGCAGGATGTGAAATATCTCAAACACAACCAGGTGCTCAGGCTGATTGATTCGATCGAAGATTCGCGAGACAAACTCATTGTCAGGACGATATATGCCACGGGTGTTCGTGTATCAGAACTGTGTGAAATGGATATTGAGGAGATCGATTTTGATGAGCATACAATCCGAATCCGGGGTAAAGGCGATAAGATTCGTATTGTCTTTGTTGATGATGATACCCTTTCTGATATTTTAAAATTCATAGGTAACCGGATCGTTGGTCCTCTTTTTATTGGTCAACAGGGAAAACACATTTCCCCTCGTGCTATTCAGCATATGTTCAAGCATTATGCTCCTGTTGGTATAACCCCGCACAAGATACGTCATAGTTATGCAAGTGAACTCTATAGGCGCTCAAAGAATCTTCGGGTTGTTCAGGAGAATTTAGGCCATACGTCAATTAAAACAACAGAGATCTATCTCCATACCGATATTGACGAGCGCCGGCAGGTCTACCAGCAGTTTTTCCCGCTCTCCGGGTCCAATAAGGAAACATAATTTTCTCATTACTGTCCAAGAAAAAAAATGGTCTCATGATTATTTCTCTTTTTTGCTATGGTAAAATATCCTATATTTTTAGGTATTTTTGTATTTAATCTTCAACTCTTGGGTATTTGCATTTTTGCCAATTCGTTCAATTCTTAATATAAACCATATGATGCTATATTGTAATCGGCAATCATTTTTTTTTAATTTTTGATCGATCCAGATGGATCGTGTGAACGATTCCTTTGATCATTTTCAGTTGTTTTTTACGAGAAAGAAAAACGGTTAAAATTGTTCAGAAATACAAGAATGCCCGGAAAAATTGCAGTTATAATGCTGTGGCACTTCAAATAAATGGGAAAAGTATTTTTAAAAATTCTGTTAAATTTCTTGTGTTTTTGTTCTGTAGAAATCCTATTTTTCCCCGTCATTCGGTTATTCTCTGCAGCAACAATGAGGGTAACCCCCTATCTTCCCTGGGGGGGAGGTTGCCCAAGGGGAGCATCCCCTTGACCCTCCGTATTTTCCTCAACTGTATGAGAGTTATCGCAATAGGAGGGGATGCCCGAGCAGCAGGGGCGGAAGCACGATGTGCAAAGAGCTCCCAAGAGCGATTGCTTGTTTCTTTAAAGGATTTCTACAGAGCATGTGTCTCTAATATCTGCGGGATCCCCCGGGTATTTCCAGATTATATCGGGCCAATTGGATGTATATATTGGATGAGAATCAGGATGTGAAAATCTGATACCCAATCCCTACTATTACTTATGCGGAATAATTGCGAATGAAAACGGGAATTGCGATTAAGTGAGAACCAGGCGACCTCACTTCTGAAATTGGAAATTATTGAATGAATTTAATTCCATTTTTGGAAATTTTTTGTAAAAATCTGGTTAAATCCAATGATTTTGTAAAATCAATTTCATGAAGATAATAGTCATTCAAATCTAAAATTATCCAATTTTCTATAATCTTATGGTGTAATACTCAAGCATTTCAATTTTTTTAAAAATTCTATTTTATGAACTTAATCTTTAATTCAAATTGAATTTTTATCAATTCCTTTTAATCTTCATGAGCAAAAACCTCTTGAATCAAATGTTTTTGAAATCCAAACTTATAATTTATATGTGTGTTCAAACCAATCTTTCCAAATATATCATAAAACAGAATCAATTCAAATTCTAAAAAAAACAATTTCTCTGAAATAATTCATTAAAATGTTTTATCGAAACCCTCAGTTTGAACCACTGTTCATTGCCCCTAATCTCAATACGGGTAATATGGGCGGTTATTGTGAAAGTGTTTCAACAGGACTGTTTAAAATTAAACCTTTTAGGATGCGATTCAATTTTTTTTCGATAGTGAAATAATCCAATGTAATTGAAAAAAGATTTTCAGATGATAAGTCAGATTCAATTGGAAATTTATCTAAACTATTACAATTTTCCATCATTGTTTATTAGAAATCCAATATTTTAGTACACTCAATCTTCTGAATGATATTTTTATTCCAACCCCTATTTTTTTAATTTTAGGATGTCTTGCTGGATATTTCTCGAATTCTATTTTTTATGGGTGATTTTTTCGACAAAGAAAGATTCAAATCAGAAAATATCCAATGTTTTACTATATGCCAAAGACTCATAAACGAAAATACGAGAAAATCGATGATGCAGAGATTGATCTCGTTGTCCAGTGTAATGACAGTCATGAGTTCTACGAACGGTATCGGCAAGTCTTTCCCACCAAAAAGAAAGGAATCGACAGCATCAGTAAAATCTGGAAACGCCGCAGTGAATTTTTAAAGAAACTGCAGCCTGCTGAGGAACCCCTTGACTCTGCAATCGGTTCCTCTCATGAACTAGAGTTACTCATAACCGCACAAAACAAAATTCTGGCTGAATTGTCAACCGTTATGAAAGAACATCTTAAAGTAAGCTGGGAAATACTAGCATGTCTTCCGAAACAAATTCAGAAAGGTGATGAGTATACTCAGAAATATGATGATGCAAAAATACCTGAACATAAAGAACCCGTAAAGAAAGTTAGTGGGGAAAAACGGGCCGATATAATGATCGGTTCCTGAATATCCTTTTTTTAACACCCTGAAGTTTGATGGTCAAAACATTCATAGAATTAAAAAAATGTACGCATGATCACAATCACTTCCCTCTAGTGTTTCCTGAAAAAAGGACTGTAGTAAAAGCTATCCTTATAGTGCTAAAAAGCATAGAAATTATGGCATTTTTTTTAAATGAAAAAAATGTCCGATTAATAAACCCGTCATTTAAAAACCCCCGTAGTGTAGCGGTCAATCATGCCAGCCTTTGGAGCTGGCGACACCAGTTCGAATCTGGTCGGGGGTATCTAGACAAAAAGTTCGAATCGCATAGGAACTTTTTTTTTACTGCCTCGTCGTTGTTCTGGTATATATCTACCCCAACAGCTACACAAACAGATGTGTTCTCAACTATCAAACCTGAGTACTCAAACCATGCGATCGCTGCCGGTCTCGCCTCCGGACTATTAACCCAACAAGGCGCCGATCTGATCCGCGAGTTTATTGCAGAGAAGCGCGCCGCGGTCGGCATCTGCATCGGTGTCGGGTCAACATGCTTTCTTTTACCCTGGTCGGCTGGCGCCGGTTCATCGGACCCTACCGGGAACTTACCATAAGCGGTGTGTATGCCGGCATCGAGGCGCTGAAAACCGGAAAAAGCCAGAAGGGAAAACCCTTCAAGCAGAACACGCTCGCGGACCATGTAGTGATCCTCAAGCGGTTCCTTCTCTGGGCAATCGAGAACGAGTACAGCACCATTCCGGAAAAGAAGGTCCGGGCCCTGAAACCTCCGTCAAAAAATACCGTGACCAAGAAGGCTTCCGATCTCCTGATTCCGGACGAGATCAAAGCAATAGTCCTGGCATGCAAGCTGAGCGAAGACCAGGCCCTCATCATGCTCTTGTACGAAGGCGGGTTCCGGATCGGCGAGGTAGCACAGATGACATGGGATAATCTGACTTTCAATAATGGGGGTGTAGCAACCAGTGTCAAGTTCAAGACCGCATTTACGCGGCACGTCCGGGCGTACATGTGTACCCAGTACCTGCAGAACTGGAAATCCGATTACCCGGGCACCCTACGGGAACAGCACCGGTCTTTGTGAATAACCGGGGCAAACCATTCATTCATGCAACAGTAGCAAAACGGATCCTGCGTATTGTGCAGCGGGCCGGAATAACAAAACATGTCACCCCGCACCTGTTCCGGCACTCGCGGATTACGCACATGATCAATGATGGCGTGCAGGAAAGCGTCATCAAGATGATGATGTGGGGGACGGTCAACACCACCATGTTCGAAACGTATGCCCACCTGACCGGAAAAGACATTGATTCCGAGATCTCCCGGGTCTCCGGCATTGTAAAACCGGATGATAAAAAGAAGGAACCACTGGTTGCGCCCCGCCAGTGCCCGCACTGCAAGCACATCAACCCTCCAACCACACCCTGGTGCTATGGTTGCGGGGAATCATTGGATATTTCAAGTGCTGCGACTGAAGAGCAAATCAAACAATTCGTCATCCATCATGGCAAGGAACTCCTTGAATACCTTGCGAACTTTGATAAAAAGCCAGAATAAAAAATCGCAGAAAATTCGGCAACTATATATCATTCAGTATTTCAGTTAAATTGTGCAAGGCATAATGTGTATGGCGAGGGCCACATAATCAAATCATTTTTCAAAAAATTACGTGCACAGGTGAATTTATTGACCTACTTTACGTATCACGTGAAGCCATCGAAGCCTATGAACGCCGTACAGGATTTTAGGGCCTCGGGCAATTCATGATAGACAAAGGACTGTTTGTTATAACGGAGGAAAAAACATGCAAAACGGCTTGAACCCCTACCCGCTTCAAATGCAAGTCTACCACAACTACACTGTAATACGAACAGGGGGAGTAGATCGCTCTACTCTCATTAACTTTAATTTTTTGATGGATAATTCTGCCGAAAAAGTCTGGTGATTCTCATGATTGGAAACCAGGCGATCATACGCAGAAGTAGCGGAGGCAATGTTGTCATTGAGACTCCCGATGGATTTTACCGGCTTTCACCGGAGGATATACGAAACATTCTCTTCTACGGGCACCATGTTCCCGTTTTATGAGACGAGGGTGACGCTGAAAGTGAAGCGATCATTTACGGGAAACGTCCCGGGTTCACCGGTGCGAGGCTGATTCTCTTCATCACCGCTGCCCGGTCCTTCTCGATTGCCGATATCTTGTTTGTCTCCGTAGTGAAGGGCAAGTGGACTGCGGCTTCGATGGTCGCAGATTCCCCAGGGGCGGCCAACTATGTGGGATGAACTGGAGGATCCTGCACCGTTGAGCGGGCAAAAGATCGGCTTGAATCTCTCGGAGGCGGAAGCTCGCAGAAGACCGGTCTTACTGCCCTTACCGGGGAACCATGGGGGATGAGGTCCTTACCGCTGCCCGTATTCTTATCACCCCCGGCCAAGTCGTCGAAGTCCGGGCTATCACCGATGACGGGATAGCGTCCGGGTATTTCGATTCCCCAGAGGAACTGGCGGCGAAAGTCGGAATACTGGATGGGGTGCCCTCAGTACAGGGCATCTACATCACGCTCAACCCGGTCAATCCCGCCCTGCTGTCCCGCTGGTCCAACCGGATCAAGATGCGGCTGGGCAAGAAGGACGTGACAACCGCGGACAGCGACATCGTGAAGCGCCAGTGGCTGCCGGTCGATGTTGACCCGGTCCGGCCGTCGGGCGTTTCTTCGACCGAAGAGGAACACGCGGCGGATAGCTGAGTACCTCACCGGTATGGGCAGGCCCGCTCCGGTCCTCGCGGATTCCGGGAACGGCGCCCACCTACTCTATCGTATAGACCTGCCGAACGATGACGGAACGCGGGACCTGGTGAAGCATTGTCTCGATGTTTTTGCATCGGTGTTCAATGACGCGGTAGCGCAGGTCGATACGGCGAATTTTAACGCGGCCCGCATCTGGAAACTCTACGGCACTATGAGCCGCAAGGGTGACAGCACAGCGGACCGGCCGCATCGTCGGGCTGCGATCATCGAGGCCCCCATTAAACCGGGTGTTGTTGAACGGTCCATGCTTACCCGGCTGGCCGGTGTCCTGCCGGTCCCTCTCACAGCCCCGGCTGCGGCTGCGGTCCGACCGGTCGGGAAGGTCGGGGGCCAGCCGGCCCGGGCCGCTCTGGATCTCCGTCGCTGGCTTTCGGATCACAATCTCTCCGTCCATTCCGAGAAACCCTACCTGGGCGGCATGCTGTACCTGCTCGAACAATGCCCGTTCTCCTATGCGCATAAGGACGGGGCCTATGCGATCCAGTTCGCGAACGGAGCCATCCATGCAGGTTGCCATCATGAGAGCTGCGGGGGCGGGTCGCAGCGGTGGCTGGAGTTGCGGGAGAAGTATGAGCCGGGAAAGAAGCGCCCCGTCTCCAAACCGGACAACCCCCCGCCCGGGATCCTGCCGGGTCCCGCACCGGGCCCCGGGGATAAGCACGCTGATGAGGCCCTGCTGGTCCTGCGGTCCGGCAACCCCATCCTGACCATGCTACGGACCTTCGCGCTCGATCACGAAGGCGATGAGGCGGTTGCCGAGTGCCTGATCATGTCGCTTGCATCCCGCTCCGTCATCAACACGACAGGATTGCACGTCTCCGTTTCCAGGGAGAGTGGGAAGGGAAAATCGCATACGTTCTCGACACTGATCCGCCAGGTCCCCGAGCGTCACCAGTTGGCCGGCTCGATGTCGAACAAGGCCCTCTTCTATATTGACAATCTCCAGTCCGGTACCGTGATCGTGCTCGATGATACGAGCCTATCGGATGACATGTCCGAGATCCTCAAAGGGGTTACCACCTCCTTCAGGAAGCCGTTCATGTACCGGACCGTGAACAAGGACCGAAAAGGGTTCGTCTGTACTATTCCGGAGCGGTGTGTCTGGTGGGTGGCGAAGGTCGCAGGCAGCGGGGATGACCAGGTATTCAACCGGATGCTCACCTGCTGGATCGATGATACGATCGAGCAGGACAACCGGGTCCTCACTCGGATTCTGGAGGATAGCGAGGCCCTGCCCGAGCATGGCGAAGAGGAGCGGTCCGATGTCCTGATGTGCCGGGCCATGTGGGAAGCGCTCGGGTGCGAGCGGTTGCACGTTGTTATCCCCTTTGCAAAGCGGGTCCGGTTCCAGAGTCAGACCAACCACCGGAACCCGGAGATGCTGCGGGGCCTCGTGAAAGCCCATGCACTTCTCTTCTCACTCCAGCGCGAGCGGCAGGAAGTGAACGGTGTTCCCTGCATCACGGCGACCCGTGCGGACTTCGACGGCGCAGCCCGGCTCTACAGTCTGCTGAACGGCTCGGCCGGCGGGCAGACCACAAAACTCACGAAGATGGAGTCGGACCTTGTCGGGGCCATTTCAATCCTGCACTGGATCGAGTCCACGATCCCGATGCTCCAGAAGGCAACGGGCTTGTCGAATGCGGTCCTGCACCGGCTGATTCACGGCTACACCAGCCGGGGTGCCTCGTACACCGGGCTGCTGGAGAAGTGCCCGGAGATCGCGTACACGGATCGCACGGTCGTCTCGGAAGATGAGCAGACCGGTTATTCCACCCGGTGGATGACGAATGCTTATACGTTCGACCACGAATTGTTCAGGACGTGGATGGCAGGCGGCACGGTCTGGCTCGATGACGATCCGGACGATCATCACGGAAGTTTCCGTGAGATCGAATGCCGCTGATTCCAGCGGGGAATCTGATGTTCTTTGTACAAACACTTCTTTTACTGTACAAAAGAGTGAATCCGGTGGAAAAACGGATCTCACTAATGGGGATGTAGCAGCGGGTCCATCCACATGCTCAAACGCTTGCGACTCCGGAATTTCCGTGAGGCCGGAATCGAAAACCGACCCGGGGCTGCGAAACGTTGAACCGGAAGGTAATCAGCCTCCGATTACCTCACGGAAACCTGCAGAACTTTCCGTGGGAAAGGGTATTTCTGCTGTCGGACAGGAAAACCGACCGGTGGCCGGTAATCCCACGGAACGCCGGTCCATCAAGGCAACCGATTACAAAAAACTCGAGATCCCGGAGGGCCAGACTCTCTGTTATTGCTGTGGCCGGAAAGGTGCATGGTATGTTGAGAAATTAACCGCCTAACGGAAGGCCCGTCCGAAGGACCAGCAGGACGCCCGCCGGGTCTGCAAAGTCTGTTACCATGCTGCAGTCCAGAAGAAGCGGACCGAATCCCCGCCCCTGCCCGGGACAATTCCCCTGGCATCGATGCAAAGGATCAGCAGCAGCGTAGGCAGGTGCTCGGCCTGCGATCTGGCCCCGGCTGTTTATCTCGATCACGACACCGGCGTCCGGCTCTGCGAAGCCTGCTATTCAAGGGAGGCGATGCAGCAGACGCAGAAGAGACGGCTTTCTCCGATGCCTCCCCCGGGAGGGAAACCCTGACGGTCCCGGTCGCACTGCTCTCCCATGAAAGCACAGAGCACTATACCCCTCAGTACGTGCTCGACGCGGTGATCGCCTCCATGGGTGCGATCGACCTCGATCCGTGCAGCAACAGCCGGGAGATCCCGAACGTACCGGCAGCGAGGCACTACACCGTTCAGGATAACGGGCTTGTGCTTCCGTGGGAGGGTCGGGTTTTTCTCAATCCTCCGTTCGGTTATGAGGTTGAGCGATGGTTTTCCAAACTTTTCCTGGAGCGACTGGAAGGCCGGACCATGGAAGCAATTATCCTCTGGAAGTCTGCGACCGAAACCGCCGCATGGAAGACACTTACTCAGCTCTCGTGCCGGGTTTGCTTTCCTTCTTCCCGGATCCGGTTTGTTGGTCCGCAGGGAAATGAGTTGGGACCAACGTTTTCACCGGTGCTGTTCTATGTTGGGGACCGGCCCGGTCGGTTCGGGGATGCGTTCCGGCAGATGGGGGATATCTGGGTAGTGCCGAAGGGTGTGGGTCGAGGTCCCGAGCGGGGTGTTGCGTGAGCGACGAGAGCCTCAATCTCCGGGAAGCACTCCGGCTGGCCCGCGAGAAGGCCAACCGAGAGAGGAACCGGGCGAAGTGCAGGAAGTATTACCGGAACCGTACTGCGAAGGAGAAAGGCGACTGATCAACTCATCGGGATAAGTTCCAATGGCTATTTGTATATCATACTTTATTAATGGGAAAACTACAATCAAAATTATGTTAACACCTATTCAAATTCAATCGTATCTTGATGAGATGGAAAATCATTTATTAAATCCCGAAAACCAGAAAAATTTAAAATTATCCCGGGTATGGGCGAAGGAAATACCTCCTAAGTCGGGAACGTATGTAGCTTTTGAAAATGGAACCGTTGTATACATCGGGGAGACGGGGAATATTCAGGAAAGAATGAAAGATCTATTAGATTCACGTCACCACACCCTTCGTAGAAATGTTGGTCGATACAATTTTTCCAAATTAGATGGGTATCTCTATGCGAGTTCGAAAGATAAATTTCCACCTCATATCGAAGAAAAGGTTATTTCCTGGCTAACCGAGAAAATCAAAATTTCAGTTTGAGTTACCGATCTCGAGC